>NZ_NHPF01000111.1:0-27035 GCF_002252925.1 Halorubrum sp. Ea8 | reverse complement strand
CCTCCAAAGCCCCGGCCGCGAGGACTCGGTGCGGTCGCTGCGGTCCTCAGTCGCTCGCGGTGCTCGCTCCCTGCGGTCCTTGCTTCCCGCGCCTTCGTCCTCGCGGCCGCCCCTTTGAGTCCCACCCCCACAGCGACCGCACCTCACACCTCCCCAGCCTCGTCGCGCGTGCGGTTCGCGGCCCGTGGCCGCTCACCGGCACGCGCCACCGCATCGCACGCTCATTTATAACTGATCGTCGCCGTCGCTCTCGGGCGTCCGTCTCGCGTCGTCGCTCTCGGGCGTGCCGGGCGACGCCCCTATCGCCACTATAACAGCAACTTTATCACTCGCACGGGGCGAATTTCCGGTAAGACTACTCCGTTAGGAGGTCCAACAGTGACTGAAGCCAACACACAACCGGAGGTGAACATCGGTCTCGTCGGTCACGTCGACCACGGGAAGACGACGCTCGTGCAGGCGTTGTCCGGCTCGTGGACCGACCAGCACAGCGAGGAAATGAAACGCGGTATCTCGATCCGGCTGGGGTACGCGGACGCGGCGTTCCGGCGCTGTCCCGGCGTCGACGCGCCCGAGTGTTACACCGTCGACGAGGAGTGCGAGGACGGCTCCGAGAGCGAGCCGATCCGGACGGTCTCGTTCGTCGACGCCCCGGGTCACGAGACGCTGATGGCGACGATGCTCTCGGGCGCCTCGATCATGGACGGCGCCGTGCTGGTCGTCAGCGCGACCGAAGACGTCCCGCAGGCGCAGACGGAGGAGCACCTGATGGCGCTCGACCTCATCGGGATCGAGAACGTCGTCATCGCACAGAACAAGGTCGACTTGGTCGACCGCGACCGCGCGGTCGACAACTACCGGCAGATCCAAGAGTTCGTCGAGGGCACGGTCGCGGAGGACGCGCCGATCGTCCCCGTCTCGGCCCAACAGGAGGTCAACCTGGACCTGCTCATCGACGCGATCGAGACGGAGATCCCGACCCCCGACCGCGACCCCGGCGAGAACGCCCGGATGTACGCGGCGCGATCGTTCGACATCAACCGGCCGGGCGCGACCGCGGCGGACCTCAAGGGCGGCGTCGTCGGCGGCTCGCTCGTCAGCGGCGAGCTGTCGGTCGGCGACGGGCTGGAGATCCGTCCGGGTCGCGAGGTCGAAGAGGAGGGCCAGACGGAGTGGCGGCCGCTCGAAACGACCGTCCGCTCGCTGCAGGCCGGCAGCAACGACGTGGAGTCGGCCCGGCCGGGCGGGCTGCTCGGCGTCGGCACCGGGCTCGACCCGAGCCTGACGAAGGGCGACGCGCTCGCGGGGCAGGTCGCCGGCGAGCCCGGGACGCTCCCGCCGACGCGCAACGAGTTCGAGATGCAGGTCGACCTCCTCGACCGCGTCGTCGGCAAGGAGGACGACGAGAGCGGCGAGAGCGACATCGAGGAGATCAGCACCGGCGAGCCCCTGATGCTCACGGTCGGCACCGCGACGACGGTCGGCGCGGTGACCAGCGCGCGCGACGGCGAGTGCGAGGTGAGCCTCAAGCGGCCCGTCTGCGCCGAGGAGGGCGCGCAGATCGCGATCAACCGGCGCGTCGGCGCGCGCTGGCGGCTCATCGGCGTCGGGACGCTCTCGTAGCGTGACGGACGACGCCCGCGCGGACGGTTCGGACTCGGCTCGCACGGGCGACACTCCGACCGCGGTCCTCGCGGACGACGGCCCCGACGACGCCCCGGTCGTCGCGCTTGACGCGAGCGCGCTGATGGCGCCGGTCGAGGCGAACCTGCGGCTGTTCGAGGAGCTCGACCGGCTCCTCGGCGCGTACGAGGCGGTCGTCCCGGCGGCGGTCGTGTCGGAGCTCGACAGGCTGCAGGGTGGAAACGGCGAGGAAGCGACCGCGGCGAGCGTGGGCGCGGACCTCGCGGCGCGGGCCGAGACGGTGGCGACGGACGAATCGTACGCCGACGACGCGCTGGTCGAACTGGTCACCGAGGGCCGGGTCGACGGCGTCGTCACTAACGATCGACCGCTGGCGAACCGGGTGCTGGAGGCGGGCGCACCAGTAATCGGTTTAAGGGGTCGGAACGCACTGGCGATAACGGAACCCTAGCGGACGCGGACAACCAAGAACATGTACAAACGAGTTCGACTCAAGGATACGGTCGAGGTGCCGCCGAAACACCTGGCGGACGTCACCGACGAGCGGGTCAAAGCCCTGCTCCAAGACAAACTGGAAGGACGAATGGACGAGGACGTCGGCAGCGTCGTGAGCGTCATCGACGTCCACGACATCGGCGAGGGGGCGGTGTTACACAACCGCCCCGGCGTCTACTACGAGGCCGAGTTCGACGCGCTGACGTACGACCCCGACATGCAGGAGGTCGCCGACGGGACGGTCGTCGAGACCGTCGAGTTCGGCGCCTTCGTCGGGATCGGGCCGGTAGACGGCCTGCTCCACGTCTCGCAGATCACCGACGAGTACCTCACGTTCGACGGGGCGAACCAGCAGCTCGCCTCCTCGGACTCCGACAAGACCCTCGGCGTGGACGACGCCGTCCGGGTCCGCGTCGTGACAAAGAGCATCGACGAGCGCAACCCTCGCGACTCGAAGATCGGGCTCACCGCGAAGCAGCCGGGGCTCGGGAAACACGAGTGGCTGGAGGGAAAGCGGCTTCACCGCGAGCAGACCGGTGAGGAGGCCGACTGATGGCCGAAGACCGCCTCGCCTGCCGTGAGTGCCACCACGTCAACGACCCCGACTCGCAGACCTGCGAGCACTGCGGGTCGTCGTCGCTGACGGAGGACTGGGCGGGCTACGTCATCATCACGAAACCCGAGGAGAGTCAGATCGCCGAGGAGATGAACGTCACGAAGGCCGGCTCGTACGCGCTGAAGGTACGGTAGCGACGCCGGAGCGGCAAAGACCGAGAGTCACGCGCCCCGACTCATGCTCACCCTTCCAGACTCCATGCGCGACGCGTTCAAAGAGCCGCTCGGCCCGGTGACGACTGACGCCGAGGAGCTGCTCGCGGGGGCGGCGGAGACGACGGCCGAGTACGGAGACGGGGGCGCCGCGGGCTCGGGCGCCCCCGACGCCCCCATCGTCGCCGTCGGCGACGTGGTCACGTACCACCTCCGCGAGGCGGGCCGCGTCCCCGACGTCGCGCTGATCGACGGGAAGACCGAACGGGAGGCGGTCCGCGCGGAGATCGAGTCGGCGCTCGCGGCCGCCGAGGACCGCCGCGTTCGCGTCGAGAACCCCGCCGCGTCGCTGTCGGCGGCGCTGCTCTCGGCGCTACGCGACGCGCTCGATGCGGGCGAGCCGGTCATCGTCGAGGTGACGGGCGAAGAGGACCTGGCCGCGCTCCCGGCGATCCTCGCGGCGCCCGACGGCGCGAGCGTCGTCTACGGTCAGCCCGGCGAGGGAATGGTCCGGGTCGCGGTCACGCCCGAGTCCCGCGCGGAGGCGCGAGCGCTGTTCGAGGGGCTCGACGGCGACGTCGAGGCGGCCTACGAGGCGCTGGGGATCGCGCCCGACCGCGACCGGTAACCGGCCGACGACGGCCCCGTTCGGTTCTGATCGCGACCGCGCTCACGGCGGGTCGACGTAGGCACTCGACGCCAGCGCTCCGAGACCGACGACGAGCCCGGCGGCCGCGGTGAGCCGCGGCGTGGCGGGGAACGGCTCGTAGACGAGGTACGGCTCGATCCCGAGATCCGTCAGCCGCCGGACCGCGGCGGTGCCCCACAGGCCGCTCGCGAGGATCGCGCCGCCGGAGACGACGCCCAGCGTTCCGGTGACGAAGCCGAACCCGGATGCCGCGTCCTCGACCGCGATGAGCGTCCACGTCCGGTCCTCGCTCGGGTCGGGATGGCGGTCGACGTACAGGGCGACGACGGTGAGTCCGACGCTCGCGGCCGCCAGACCGACGACGCCGACGAGCACGGCCGCGACGGCCCCGAGGCGGGTCATCGTCGGGTTCCCCGCGAAGTACGTCTCCCTGACCGCCACCGGGAGCGCCGCCGTGACCGGCCCGACGAGCGCCGCCAACAGCGCGAGGAGACCGCACACCCGGAGCTTGGTCCGGACGGACAGCGGCACGATGACGTGTTTCGACCGGAGGAGGTCGTATCGGGTGCGCTCTGTCGGCTCGACGAACGGTTCCGTGTCGTCGGACATCCGACCGACGGTTGGTGCTAATCGGACTAAACCGTGTCTCCGGCGGTCGCTCGGGCCGCCTCCCCGACCGTCGGCCCGGGGCGCGTCGTCGGCGCGGTGATCGAGAGTGACGATCCCAGATCGCGGGCGTGAGGGGAGCGACTCCGCCCTCACCCCCGCTTCGAAATCCTTTTACAGCTTTCGAGGGGATATACGCTTAACTGAACCATGGACGTCGATATCATCTCCGAAGAGGAGAACCCGATGTTGCACCGCACGGACATTCGATTCGAGACGACTCACGAGGAGGCGACGCCCTCCCGGCTCTCGGTCCGCGACTCGCTCGCGGCCAAGCTTGACAAGGCCTCCGAGGAGGTCGTCGTCCACGAGCTGAACACGAAGTTCGGCATGCGCAAGACGGTCGGCTACGCGAAGGTGTACGACACCGCCGAGGACGCGCTCGACGTCGAACAGGAGCACATGCTCGAGCGCAACAAGATCGGCGACGAGGCCGACGCGGACGCCGAAGAGGCCTGACGGCGCGCCGGATGCGCGTTCTCGGTATTGAGGGGACCGCGTGGTGTGCGAGCGCCGCGCTGTACGACGCCGAGACCGACTCCGTTCTCATCGAATCGAACCCGTACGAACCGGATAGCGGCGGGATTCATCCGCGCGAGGCCGCCGAACACATGTCCGAGGCGATCCCAGAGGTCGTCGACGCGGTCCTGACGGCGGCCGAGACCGAGCACGGCCCGGATGCGATCGACGCGGTCGCCTTCTCGAAGGGACCGGGGCTCGGCCCCTGTCTCCGGACCGTCGCCACGGCCGCGCGTGCGCTCGCCGGGGTGCTCGACGTCCCCCTCGTCGGCGTCAACCACATGGTGGCGCACCTGGAGATCGGCCGCCACCAGTCCGGCTTCGAGAACCCGGTGTGTCTGAACGCCTCCGGCGCGAACGCGCACCTGCTCGGCTACCACGACGGTCGCTATCGCGTGCTCGGCGAGACGATGGACGCCGGCGTCGGCAACGCGATCGACAAGTTCACGCGCCACGTCGGCTGGGACCACCCCGGCGGGCCGAAGGTGGAGGCCGCGGCCGCGGAGGCGGCCGCCGAGCGCTCGCCGCGGTCGGCTTCGAGACGGAGCCGTTCGGCGGCGGGACGGTCAGGCTCAGGTCCGTCCCGGCGCCGTTCGGTCGCACCGCCGACGCGGACGCGTTCCGCGACACGCTCGCGACGCTCGCGAGCGGCGAGTCGCCGCGGGACGCACGGGAGGCGCTGCTCGCCGACTTGGCGTGCCATCCGTCGCTGAAGCGCGGGGAGATCGGGTCGTTGAGCCGAGACGAACAGCGCTCGCTCCTCGACCGACTCGGCGAGTGTGACCGCCCGTACGCCTGCCCGCACGGGCGGCCGACGGTGCTATCCGTCGACGAGGCGACGTTCGCGGCGGGGTTCGATCGGGACCGGTAATCGACCCGAGAGCCGCTCCGTGCGGCGACTCACCCCGATCGATGGCCGGTGGCCTGTCGCCGGAGGAGGTGCCCGCCGACCGCCGCGATCAGGACTCCGGTGCCACCGATCCAGCCCCGCTGTACCGCGTTCAGCGGCGTCGACCGCATCGACTGCAGTCGCGCGCTCCGGTACTCTCCGAGGGTGGTGTTCTCACAGGCTCGAACGTCGCTCTCGTTCAGCGGGACCGTCTCCATCCCCAGTCCCGTATCGACCAGTCGCGACTCCTCCGAGAGGTCCGCGCACTGCCGGGCGTACGCTTCGTAGTCCTCGCGGGTCACCGACGTCGTGGCTGCGGCGTAGACGAGTCCGCCGACGAGCGCCACGCCGATCAGGAGGGCTCCCAGTCCGACGACGACGTCCGGCCAGTAAATCTCGCGCTCAACCATTATCCCACCACCCGAGCGGGGTCGGGGCGATTCGCGCCGACCGGCGGCGCTCACGAGACGCCCCGCCGGTCGCCGAGACGGCCGTTCGGCCGCGACCGAGGCCGCTCATACCGTCTCTCGGACCGCCGGATGAAAAGAAGTTGCGCGGACCTCGGCGGTTCCACGCCGTCGTCGCTCGTCTCCGGGGCGTCCCGGCCGTTCGGACGAGGCGACCCGCGGCGACGTGGAGCCGGTCCGGGGCGGTGCGCCCTCAGGCCGGCCGGTCGCTCACGCGGCCGTCGCCGTCGCCGTCGAAGCGCTCGACGCGCTCGACGGTCTCGTCCGCCTCCGTCGTCTCGGGCGGGTACGAGACGGTCCGCTGCGGGTACGGGATGGATATCCCGGCGTCGGCGAACCGCTCTTGAATCAGCTCGACGGCGGACGCCTTCGAGCGCCAGCGCGCCTGCGGCGTCGGGGGGTCGATCCAGAAGCGGAGGTCGAGCAGGATCGCCGAGTCGCCGAAGCCGGAGGGAATGGCGTACGGCTTCGGGTTGTTGGCGACCGTGTCGATCTCGGTCAGGACCGCTTCCGCGATCTCGCTGGCGGCGTCGGGGTCGTCGTCGTAGCCGATACCGACCTCCATGTGGATGCGGAGCCGCCCCTCGCGGCTCCGATTCGTGATCGCCTGGTTGGTGACCAGATCGTTCGGGACGACGACGTACTCGCCGTCGAAGTTCCGCATGTGGGTGTTCATGATCGTGATCTCGGTGACGAACCCCTCCTGATCGCCGATCTCGACCCAGTCGCCGATCTCGAACGGGCGCGCGAACATCAGCACGAAGCCGGCGATGAGCGAGCCGAGGGTCTGCCTGGCCGCCATCCCGAGCACGATGCCCAGAAAGCCCGCCCCGACGAGCAGGCCGCCGAGGTTCACGCCCCAGATCCCGAGGACGGTGACGCCCGCGATCACGAGCAGTCCGACCTGCATGATCCGGGTGAGGAGCTGCTCCTGGTGGGCCGTGATGCGGTCGCTGTCGGCGGAGAGGTCGGCGACGTACTCCTCTAACACGTCGCTCGCGACGTAGGCGCCGCCGAGCAGCAGCGCCGAGAGGAGGGCCCGCCCGGCGACCGTCGCGGCGTTCTCAGCGACGGGAAGCACCGCGACGACGACCGAAAACTGCCCCCATAACGTCAGCACGGCGACGGCGGCGAGCGCGAACAGGGCGAGCTGGAACAGGCCGACGAGCAGCCGCAGGCCGAACGAGACGGGCACCGCCTCGCGGAGGGTCTCGATCGAGCTCTCTCCCCGACCGTCGAGGAAGCGCTCCAGCCACCCCGTGACGACTCGTTCGCCGGCGCGGACGACCCGCGGGAGGAGCAGCCAGCCGATCAGCGCCGTCAGGAGGAGGATGCCGACCGTCACGGCGAGGCGGGCCTCCGCGGTCACGACGCCGCCGAGCGCCGCGTCGAGGCGCGGGCCGAGCTGTGTGGTCACTCCCTGCCCCTTCGTCGTCGGATACAAAAATGCACCCCTACGGTTATCGGTTCGGAGAACTCGGCGAACCGCCCCCGGACGGCGCGGACCGGTCTCAGCGGCCGCGTCGGAGCTCCTCGATCAGCTGTTCGATGAGCGCCGACTGCCGGTCGAGCCGCTCGGACTGCTCTTCGACGGTGCGGCGCAGCTCGGCGACCTCGGTCGCGAGGTCCTCGCCCTCGACGCCCGCGGTCTCGAACGGCGACCCGTCGAACGCGTCGTCGTCGGTCGGGACCGCCGCGTCTCCCGCCGCGGCCGGGTCAGCGGGATCGGCCGACGAGGCCTCCTCGACCGATGCGGTCCGCTCCGCGGGCGGCTCTCCGGCGGCGTCGCCCGCGAGGTCGGCCCCGTCTCCCGTGCCGACGTCGACCGCCGGATCCTCGGCCGGGGATTCGGCCAGCGGGTCGGCGTCGACCGCGTTCCCCCCGGCGTCCCCGCTCGCGCCCTCGCCGGTCTCGCTCAGCGGGTCGGTGTCGTCGATCGGCTCAGCGTCGTCGATAGGGCCGGAGCCGTCGAACGGATCGCCGGCGGAACCGGGTCGGGCGTCGGTCTCGCCCGCGGACGCGGCCGCGGGCTCGGTATCGCTGGCGGCATCGGCTCCGGTCGCGGCGGACGGCTCGGCGTCGCCGACGCCCGCGGAGAGGGGGTCGCTCGCCGCGCCCGCGCCGCGCTCGCCGTCCGTCTGCGGCCCGGGGTCGACCCCCGTTTCGGCCGCCGCCTCGGCCTCCGCCTCCGCGTCGGCGACGGGCGACGCCGAGAGGGGGTCGGGCCCCTCGCCGAAGTCGGTCGCGCCGTCGGCGTCCGCGTCAGCCTCGGACTCCTCGTCGTCGGCGACGGTGACGCGGAACTCCTCTAAGCTGTCGACGCCGTGATAGGCGCAGACGGCGTCGACGAGGGTCTCGCGGACCGCGCGCGCGGACTCGTTGGGGGCCTTGAAGCGCTCGGAGCGGCCGCCGTGGGCGAGCACGACCGCGGTCGCGACCGTCCCCTCCTCGAAGTCGAGGTCGGTGAGGTCGGCGTACGGGAACTCCTCGAACTCGTCGTCCCAGACGGCGGAGCCGACGTGTTTGACCAGTCGGTCGCTGGTGACGACGAGGGTGAGCTCCGAGAAGCGGAAGGTTCGGAGGACGGACTCGCCGGGGCCGGTGACGCCGGTCGCCGAGAGGACGCCGGCGAGGATCGGGTGGAGCGCCTCGTCGGCGCGCTTCGCCGGCAGCGAGAGGGTCTCGTCGCCGTCGAGGCCGTAGCCGAGGGTGAGTTTCGCCTTGCGGCGGCCCGTCGAGACCGCGATGCGCTCGACGTCGTGGGAGTACTCCGCGACCGACTCGTCCGACAGCAGCCCGTCGCCGCGATAGACGAGCGTCCGCGTCGGCGTCACCGCGAGCCGGTCGTCTCCCCCAAGCGAGACCGCGGCGACGACGTCCTCGTCGCCGACGGTCTCCGCGAGCAGGTCGGGAAGGCTCATGTCCCGGGGATTCGCCCCGTCCCGCATAAATCCGCGGGGTCCGGTTCTCGGATCGGTCACCTCAGGCGCCGCCGCTGCTGACGGCCCCGTCGCCGCCCTCTGTCACCGCCTCACATCCCTCCGACGGATGGGAAGCTTAAAGAGTATCATCGCGGTACGGAACAGTGAGGCCGGGTGGCTTAGCTGGACATAGCGCCGCACTCATAGGGTTCGGAGATTCGGTGCGGTGACGCCTTGGAAGCGTCCGCGTCCTTCCCGTGGCTCCGCCGAGCCTCGGACCTGGGACATGCGGAGATCGTGGGTTCGGAGCCCACCCCGGCCATACATCACATTGTTAGGACGGTGAGTGACAACAACTGACCCGAGCCGTAGCTATTTGTTGCGGACGCACGCGTTCTCCGACGCCGGAGCGCCACGGGAGTGTCGCCGTGACAGCGCGCGCCAGTGGCGCTTCGGCGTTCGGAACTCGAACGATTAGTGAGGGCGCCGCCCGATCGACTCGCGACCGGTCCCCGCGATTCGTCACGTGGGACGCGACTCGCAACGACGGGAGGCTACCGACGAGAACGTAACACGGTGGATCCCGAATAGCCGAGGCCGTCCGCGCCGTCGCCACGGCAGCTCGGTCGCTCGCGGTAACAGAGTGCGAGTCCCCACACCGCGGTTCCGGCGCGTCACACCACTTCCTCTCGGGGTGCTGAAACGTCTCTGCGGCCCTCAGCGAAGGTCGAACACGTCCGTTTCGCCCGAAATCGAAAACGGCCGTTTCATCCCACTCAGCTCGGGTTGTGAGGCGTTCACACACTTCAGCGATCGACACAAAGTACTTATAGTGACCGCCGCAACAGTCGCTCGCAGCCCCTACCCAAGCGACACGAACGTGAGTAATCCACGTCGAGTCCGGCCGCACCCACGTCGAGTCAGTAGGCGATGCCGACGACGAACGGGCATCCAGGCGAGGACAAAGCACCCTGTCGCGACACGCAACACGGCAACAACAATGACAAACGACAATACCACACGCAAGAAGGCTAACGCGGTCTTCTTCACCGCAGTCATGGTCATCTCCATGGTTGCTGCAGGCTTTGCGGCCGCTCCGGCGGCTGCAGCTGTCACCAATATTGCCCCCGGAAGTGCGGACGATGTTTCCGTGGGTAACGGTGAAGCAACACAGGCCGTATCGTTCGACGTAAGTATCGAGGACGGAGACGCCGATGTCCCGGTGACGGTCAACCTCTCTGAGGCGGCCGCTGCCGACATTTCTCCGTCTGTGACTAGCGTTTCCACGCCCAGTGGCGACGTGACTGTCTCTGACCAAGGGATTAGTGGGGCGACTCACACAATCAACGTCACTGACTCCTCAACTGGCGATGGTGCCCACACGGCCACCATTAACATTGAGTACAGTCACGACACCACGGCGCTTGACAACGGCGACACCACGTCTAGCGACGATGTCAGTTTCGAGATCGCTGACGACGACGCCAGCTCGTCTGGCACCGTCTCTTTCGATCTCGTGAACGCCACTGCAGAGGTAACGGGGACCGTCACGGACTCCGATGGCAACGCAGTTACCGACGCTGACGTGACGCTCTCTGACGCGGACGCAGACGAGTTCGGCGGTGAGGTCACCACCGACAGTAATGGTGATTACACCATCGAAAACGTCGTCGACGGCACGTACACCGTCGAAGCCAGCACCGCAGACTTCACTAAGACACAGGAAGTGACCGTTGAGAACGGTGACTCGGTAACGGCCAACTTCGAGGACTTCGATCAGGTCACTCCGTCCTACACTCCTGACTCAGAGCTGTACTACGCGGGTCAGGAGATCGAAGTCTCTGGACTTCAGCCGGATACCAACTACCAACTCCGCGAAGTCACGGACCGTAGCGACGAAGGAAACGTTATCTCCAGCAATCCGGTGGAGCAGTTCTCCACGAACGAGAACGGCGAGTACACGATCGATACCGACGACCTCGAAACGGGGGATTACTTCCTCCGCGGACCCGGTATCGAAGATGAGCCCGCTACTGAGTTCGAAGTCGCGGTCCAGTCCCTCTCGACCGAGTTCGACGATGAAGAGGTCGAAGAGGGCGACGAAGTCGACCTCGAAATCGACTCGAACCGCGGAACCTACGACCTCAACGTGAGCGCGGACGGTCTCGACGACGAGGAACTCGAAGGTATCTTCGAGGGTAGCGTCGACGACATCGACCTCGACGACGAGGACGAGGAAGTCGCCACGCTCGTCGACATCACCGACGACGACTACGCGGCGAACTTCACCGACATCGACGCGGACGAGTACGACTTCGAGTTCGAAGTGACGGACACCGAAGCCGAGGACACCGCCACGGTCAACGTCACCGAGGCCGAAGACGGTGAGGGCACGATCGGTGACGCGGTCATCGAAGAGCAGGGTGACGTCGCGGCCATCAACGTCGAGCTTGACGAAACCGACGAGGGTACTCTCGTCATCGGTAACGAGGAAGACGACGGTTACCAGGCGAACGTGACGCTCGAAGACGACGAAGACGGCGAAATAACCGTCCTCTTCAACACGTACGCCGCCGGAACCCTCGACGACGGCACCGACGCCGACAGCATCGTCTACACCGATGACGACGACGCGACGGTCCAGCTCGACAACGAGACGGATCTGAACGACATCCTCGACACGGGCACGTACGACGTGTCTGTCGGCCCGGACACGGGTGACGACCGGTTCGAAGAAACGCTCGAGGATCCGGACTCAATCTCCTCGCTCTCGATCGAGCAGCGTGGTGATACGTCGCTCGCGCTCTGGCGGACCAGCGAGAGCGTCGAGTCCGACGTCGCCGACGAGCTCGACGACGAGAACGAGAGCGCGACGGTCGAGCTGATCAACGGCGCCATCGAAGGCGACCTGGTCACGCAGACCGACACAATCGCCGTCGACGACGACGGCACTCGCAGCGACGTGCTCGTTCACCAGTTCACCGCCCCCGGCCTCGAGGGTCCGCTCGCGAGCGCCAGCGGTGAGAACCTCGGCAGCGTCGAGAGCACCGCCGCGCTCTACCAGCTGCTCCAGCAGAACAACAGCGTTTACGCGAACGGCAACGCCGCGGAGGATGACCAGGACCAGCTCGAACTAGTGTTCGAGCTGGATAACCCCGGTCCGAACGAGCCGACCACATCCATCGACGCGAACGAACTCGCGAACGACGTCAGTCAGTCCGAGTTCTCGGACGTGTTCACGGTCGTCTACGACGACGAGACGGACACCTACTTCATCGTCACCGACATCGACAATCTGAACAACGCCGTTGACGACGACGTTCAGATGGAAGACGAGGACCAGTACGAGGTCCAGCTCAACGTCCAAGACGCGCGCCTCCTCGACATCGTTGACGAAGACGACGAGGATGACTTCGAAGAGGAATTCGCCGAGACGTCCGGCACGTTCACAGTCGCAGAGGCTGACGGCGAGTTCGACAACGAGGACGAGATCCAGGTGACGAACGCCGAGGATCAGTCCATCACGGGTACGACGAACGTCGCGCCCGGGACGGAGCTTGACGTGCGCGTCCGCAGTGACGACGACGCCTCGACGAGCTTCATCCAGAACGACGAAGACATCGTCGTGACGCCGAACGGGACGTTCGAGGCCTCGTTCGACTTCAGCGAGACCGCAGTGAACGACACGTTCGAAGCCACGGTCCGTCAGGCGGCCTTTGAGGCCGAGTCCGACGGTACGGTCGTCGAGCAGGTTCAGGAGCCTGCGGTCTTCGAGGTCTCGGACCTGAGCCCGGCTCAGGCCACCGCGACGGCTGGCGACTCGGTCATGGTTTCGGCCACGATCGAGAACACCGGTGAAGCCGAGGGCACCCAGTCTGTCGCGCTCACGCTTGACGGCGACGAGCTCGACACACAAGAGGTCACCCTCGCTGGTGGCGACAGCCAGACCGTCGAGTTCACGGCCGACACGTCCGGACTCGAGGCCGGTGACTACGAGCACGGTGTCTCCACCGACGACGACGAAGCGACCGGCACGCTCACCATCGAAACCGAAGGCGGCATGGATGGTGACGACGGTACCGACGGCGAGGACGGTACCGACGGTGAAGACGGCACTGACGGCGAAGACGGTGGCGACGGAGAAGACGGTGGCGACGGCGGCACCGACGACTCCACGCCCGGCTTCGGCGCCCTCGTGGCCCTCGTGGCCCTCATCGCGGCTGCGCTCCTCGCGACGCGGCGTACCGAGTAACGCAGCAGCGATTCACCACACTCGCTAACTATCGGCCCTCGCGGGTCGACCCCTCGCGGCACCTCCTTATTACGACGCGCCGCTCGGCGAGCGACGGCTCACGAGGCCGCCGCCGAGACGCCGAACCCGACTACGGCCGACCGAAACGCGAACGACCGCACGTCGACGCGCAGTGGTCCGGACGTTCGTTTCGACTCCGTGGTCTTTGGCGTCGCGAACGCAAGTAGTGAACCGTCGGTGTGCTCCGGCCAGCGCGCGTCTCTCGGCCCGCAGAGTACCACCAGGCGGTTGTCGTGATGCCTGCTACACTTCCAGAGACTGCGCGGGCGGCGTACCCACAGGGCCGACTCGGACCCGCCCGCGCTCGACGTCCAACTGGAGGCGGGCCGGTCCGAGTCGCGAACGAGCTCTGTCGCGCCACCCGGCTCGGTGAAGCTCTTATATTCGGCTCTCCGACGACGTCGCGAGGAGACCGATGCAGTGGACACGAGAATCTCCTTCTCGTGCAGGCCGATCTAGTTCCCGCGTGGACAGCGTTGACGTGGCCGCTCTGTTCACACGCGGTATCGACCGACGTGGCGCTCGGCGACTGTCGTCGATCGCGTGAGAGCCCGGGCGGCGGTCATCGGACATCGCTCGGCGGACTCGAGCGCGTGCTCGCGACGAAATCGGCGGCGCTTCGGCTCGCGGGGAAAGCTTGTTGACGTAGCATGCAGTAGATTTAGACGCCGTCTCGTCGCGTTATCGGACCGATGTGCGGGACGCACGGCAACTCACAGACGACGGGGACAGCCCCTACCAAAGAACTAGGTCCCCGTCGCCTGAAGGGCGGTTCTGCCCGGGCGGGGATAGTCACGTCCTAATATTAGCTGTTTCGGTCGAATCTCGCCCGCACACGTCATTGAAGTGAATAATGTTGTTCTAACTGTCGTGGAGTTGCCTCCAAGAACACCGATCATAGGCGCTCTAGGCTCGTCTCAGACGTTAATTGACTGTTAGAATTCCAGCAACACTTATACAGCGCTCCTAAGTCCGTTCGAACTCAATCCACCGCGCACACGCGAGACGACAACCCAATCATGACGTACCACGAGTCGCTCGCGGCCGTCGTCCGATACGACTGACCAGAGAACGGTGAGCGTCAGCTCCGGGTCGCGAGACGGAATACGAGAGGACAGGTGGTAGGGGCTTGTGTAGAGGAGAATCCTGTCCTCAGCAGGGACCAATGGTCCCTACGAGATGTTTGCCGCTCGTGCAATGAAAAAGTTTTGATCTCTCGACAGGTGGATCACTAGCGACGGTATCCACGCTCACCGCGTCGGTCTAACGTATCACCCTTCGGAACGTTCGGCTCGGCGCGACCGCCGGCAGTTCCGGCGTACTGCGCTCTCGGCCGTCGATCGCCTCGCCGACGGCGACGACGTCGATGAGAAGTGACACGGAGGGCGGCAGAAACGAGGGGATCCGAGTGAGCCCGACGCGATCAACGCGTGTCGAACGACCAGCGGGGCACCGCTGTGGTCCCCTATCCAAAAGACTGGTACGATGCCCTACCGCGGGCTCAAACTGATCTACTCGGCGGAGCACAGTAAGGATTACGCTAGCGTGCCGCTCGGTCCCTTGACAGCGCTTACGATGCGCCGCTCGTGCGCCGGTAACGGTCAGAAGAATCGTATTTACCCCTGTTTGCAGTTAATTAACTGACACTACATCATATACGAAATATAGTGTCTGAGGCCCTCTACTGCCGTTTGGTAGTACTTAACACGGGATGAGATAGACACAAAGTATTTACCAAGACCGCCACACGTTCTGAGTGCAGTACCCCTATCCGATCGAATGCGACGAGATAGCGAGTACTCCAAGCCGAGTCCAGTCGCACCCCGATGCGGTGTTGGTAATCGACGAACGGGCGAGCGAGGTGCGGACAAAGCAGACTGTCGCGACGGCAGACAACACAAACACAATGACAAACGACAATACGACACGCAAGAAGGCTAACGCGGTCTTCTTCACGGCGGTCATGGTTATCTCCATGATTGCTGCCGGCTTTGCTGCCGCGCCCGCGGCAGCCGCTGTCACTGATCTCTCCAACGGGACAGCAGAAGACGTTCCCGTTGCAAACAGTGCAGCAACACAAGATGTATCGTTCGATGTGAGTATCGAAGATGGTGACACTGATGAACAGGTCCAGGTTGACCTGTCCGCCGCATCCGCATTCACCCCGAGTGTGGATGATGTCACTTCATCTGACGCTAATGTAACCGTCACTGACGATGGCATTGACGGTGATACTCACACGATTAATGTCACGGATACGGATTCGACGGGCGATAACCACACCGTGACTGTCACTGCGACGTACATACATAACACGTCGTCTCTCGATAACACGGATGCGACTACTGGTGACGCTGTTAGCTTCGATATAACGGCAAACAGCAACACCGCAACTGCAGCATTCGACTTAGTCACCAGTGAGGACGGTGTCGCTCCGGACTACGAGCCTGAGTCGGACCTGTACTATTCCGGTCAGGAAATTGATGTGAGTGGACTTGAATCCAACACGGATTACCAACTCCGCTCCGTTGATGACCGCGACTCCGATGGAAACATCTCGTCCAGCAGCCCGGTCGAGCAGTTCTCCACGGACGACGCTGGTAACTACACTATTGACACCGATGATCTCGAAACTGGTGACTACTTCCTCCGTGGCGACGGTATCGATGAGGGAGCCACTGAATTCGAGGTTTCCACCCAGTCTCTCTCGACTGAGTTCGACGAGGACGAAGTCGAAGAAGGCGACGAAGTCGACCTTGAGATTGATTCCAACCGTGGGACCTACTCGCTGAACGTCAGCGCGAACGGTCTCGATGACACGGAGATCGAATCGATCTTTGAGGACAGCGTGAGCGATGTCAATCTTGATGACGAGGACGAAGAAGTCGCGACACTCGTTGACGTCTCTGATGGCGACTTCGCGGCTAACTTCTCGGACATCGACCAGGGCGAGTACGACTTCGACTTCGAAGTGACTGACACCGAGGCCGCGGACACCGCCTCGATCAACGTCACCGAGTCCGAAGACGGCGAGGGCGACATCGCCGACTCGGTCGTCGAACAGCAGGGCGACGTTGCAGCCATCACCGTCGAACTCGACAACACCGACGAGGGTACCCTCGTTATCGGTAACGAAGAGGACGACGGCTACCAGGCGAACGTGACCATTGAAGACGACGAAGACGACGAGGTTGTCGTTCTCTTCAACACGTACGCCGCTGGTAACGGTGGCGACGTCGTCTCCACGACAGATGACGACGCTGACGTCAGCCTTGAATACCAGACTGATCTGGACAACATCCTCGACACAGGTACGTACGACATCTCGGTCGGCCCGTACACTGGTGAGGACCGCTTCGAGGACACCATCGACGACCCGGACTCGATCTCGTCGCTTTCCATCGAGGAGCGCGGTGACGAGACGAGCCTCGCGCTCTGGCGGACGAGCGAGAGCGTCGAATCCGACGTCGCTGAGGAACTGGAAGATGAAAACGAGAGCGCGACGGTCGAGCTGATCAACGGCGCCGTCGAGGGCGAACTCGTCACGCAGACTGACTCGCTCGCCATCGACGTCGACGGTGACTCCAGCGACGTGCTGGTTCACCAGCTCACCGCGTCCGGCCTCGAGGGCTTCTTCGCCGATAAGAGCGGAGACGACCTTGACGACGTGGACAGCACTGACGCGCTCTACCAGGCACTTCAGGACAACAACAGCGTGTACACCGATGTCTCCAACGAGGACGACCAGCTTGAGGTCGTCTTCGAGGAGCAGAACCCTGGTGCGAACCAGGACGGCAACGACATCGACGTGAACGCGCTCGCGCAGGACTCGGCCGTTGACGAGAACGCGTTCTCGGACATCTTCACGGTTGTTTACGACGGTGAGACGGACAACTACTACATCGTCGCAAACGCCGACAACCTGAACGATGCCCTCGACAACGACGGCATCAGCGCTGCTGACGACCTCCGTCCGGTCGAGGACGAGGACGAGTACGAGGTCCAGATCAGCGTGCAGGACGCACGTCTGCTCGACCTCTTCGATGAGGACGATTCGGACGACTTCGAGGACGCCTTCGAGACCGCTACGGCCAGCTTCTCGGTTGCAGAGGCCGATGGCGACTTCGATAACGAGGACTCGATCCAGGTCGCAGTGGCCGAGAATCAGTCCATCACGGGCACGACCAACGTCGCGCCCGGGACGGAGCTCGACGTGCGCGTCCGCAGTGACGACGACGCCTCGACGAGCTTCATCCAGAACAACGAAGACCTCGTCGTCACGCCGAACGGGACGTTCGAGGCCTCGTTCGACTTCAGCGAGACCTCGGCGAACGACACGTTCGAAGCGTCTGTTCGCCAAGCTGCCTTCGACGCGACCTCCGACGGGACGGTCGTCGAGCAGGTTCAGGAGCCCGCGACCTTCGAGGTCTCGGACCTGAGCCCGTCTGAGGCGACCGCCACGGCTGGCGACTCGGTCACGGTTTCGGCCACGATCGAGAACACTGGCGGCCGCGAGGCAAGCCAAGACGTCGCGCTCACGCTTGACAGCGACGAGCTCGACACCCAGGAAGTCACGCTCGCACCCGGCGACAGCACCACCGTCGAATTCACGGCCGACACGTCCGGCCTCGACGCTGGTGACTACGAGCACGGTGTCTCCACCGACGACGACGAAGCGACCGGCACGCTCACCATCGAAACCGAAGGCGGCATGGATGGTGACGACGGTGGCGACGGCGACGACGGTGGCGACGGCGACGACGGCGGCGACGGCACTGACGGCGAAGACGGCGGCGACGGAGAAGACGGTGGCGACGGCGGCACCGACGACTCCACGCCCGGCTTCGGCGCTCTCGTCGCGCTCGTGGCCCTCATCGCGGCTGCGCTCCTCGCTACGCGGCGTACCGAGTAACGCAGCAGCGATTCACCACACTCGCTAACTATCGGCCCTCGCGGGCCGACCCCTTGCGGTCCTTCTTTATCGGACTCAGTTCCGGTAGCTGAAGCGTTACGAGTAGTCTCCGGTAGTCGCTACTGAACGATAGTCGCCGGAACGAATTTGTAATTTGTCCCGAATCGGGCGTTTGAAAGGCTGAAATCCTTTTGAAGGCCGTTTGCGTCGACCGATTTCCCACAAAGTATTTACAAGAACCGGCCCGTGTTTCGGGCGGCGTACCCCTACCACGCGTTGTACGTGACTACCCGCGCCGAGTCCGGTGTGCACTCGACGCAGTGTCGAGAACGACGATCGGGCACGAGGTGACGGCGAACGCTGCTAACGCGACACGACAACATACCACTAATGACACACGACACGACTTATCGAGGGAAGGCGACCGCGGTCCTCTTCGCGGCGATCATGGTCGTCTCCGCGGTCGCGGTCGGCTTCGCGGTCGCTCCCGCGGCGGCGGCCGCTCCCGGAGATGCGGCGACTCCGGACGCCGCGAGCATTCAGGGCCAAGACGTACCGTTCCAGACCGGTGACGCCGACGATTACGACGTCGACAGATTCTACACCAACGGCGGTGCTGACCTCCGGGGCGACCTCCTCTGGCAGGGACAGACCGTCGGCGTGACCGGTCTCGACGCCGACGCCGACGTCTCGCTCCGTGAGAGCCGGGACGGTGATACCGATTTCGTCGAAGAGCTCAGAACCGATGGGAGCGGGACGGTCGTCTTCGACACCGAGGACCTCGACGCCGGTGACTACTACCTCGAGGGTGCCGGTGCGGACATGTCCCCCTCCGAGACCTTCGAGGTCGCGGTTCAGGACCTCGACACCACGTTCGACGAGCAGTCGGTGCAGTCCGACGACGACGCCGAGCTCGAGATCGAGTCGAACCGCGGGAGCTACGACGTCAACGTGAGCGCCGACGGCGACCTCGACGACGACGAACTCGAGCAGCTTTTCGAGGGCGAGTTCGACGTCTCGAACGTCGACGACGACGACGAGATCACCCTCGAAGGCGTCACCGACGGCACGTTCGACGCCGAGTTCTCGGACGTCGACGACCTGTCGACGGGCGAGTACGAGTTCAGCTTCGACGTGACCGACACGTCCGCCGCGGACACCGCCTCGATCAGCGTGACCGAAGCGGGCGAGGGCGACCTCTCGCTCGCCGACGGGACGACGACAGTCGCGCAGGGCGACGTCGCCGAGGTCACCGTCGAGCTCGACGATACCGACTCCGGCTCGGTCGTGATCGGCGACTTCGAGGAGAACAACTATCAGGCCAACATCAGCGTCGAGGACGGCAATGACGACGGCGAAGTCACCGTGCTGTTCAACACGTACGCGGCCGGCCGCGACGACGGTACCGTCGTCGAGGCCGCCGACGACGATGACGACGTCGACCTCGGCGGCGAGCGGGGCGACCTGGTCGACCTGCTCGACACGGGCGACTACGCCGTCTCCGCGAGCCCGACCGGGCTCGACGACGGCGACGCCGAGGACGCGATCGACGACGTGAGCGACATCGGGACGCTGCTCATCGAGGAGCGCTCCACGGGCGAGATGGTCCTCTGGCGCACCACCGCCGACGTTCGCGACGACGTCGTCGACGTGCAGAGCGACGACGGCGACGAGGCCGCCGTCGAAGCGATCACCGCCGGCGTCGAGGACGACGTCGTGACACAGACGGACACGGCCGCCCTCGGCGACCCGAGCGACGTGTTGGTCCACCAGATCGACGCGACCGGTCTCGAAGGCGCGCTCGCCGCACAGGGCGGCAGCAACGCGGAGGCGCTCGAGGAGTTGGCCTCGGCCGACGCCGTGTCGCTGACGTTCACCGAGCAGAACCCCGGCGCGAACCAGGAGGCCGTCGAAGCCGAGCTCGGCGACGAGCTCACCGCCGACGACCTCGACGTCGTGTACGACGACGCGAACGGCGAGTACTACGTCTTCGTCAGCGCCGGCGACGTCGGCGGCGAGGACGGCGACGAGTACGACGTCGACTTCACGATCGAGACGACGCTCCTGACCGACGCCGACGAGGACGACAGCGACGAGGAGATCGAGGACGCGTACGAGTCGGCCGACGCGGCCTTCGACCTCGAGGAGGCCGACGGGTCATTCGATCTCGACCCCGTCCAGGTCACGAACGCCGAAGACCAGAGCGTCTCCGGCGAGATGAACGTCGCGCCCGGCACGGAGCTCGCGCTCCGCGTCCGCAGCGACGATGTGGCGACGGAGTTCATCAAGAACACCGAGGGGGTCGTCGTCCAGCTGGACGGCACGTTCTCCGGTGAGTTCGACTTCAGCGAGCAGACCGTGAACGACACATTCACCGTTTCGACCCGCAACTCCCCGCTCACCGACGAGCTGGAAGCTGACGGCGAAGTCGTCGAGCAGGTGCAGGAGCCCGCAGTGTTTGAGGTTTCGGACCTAGACCCGACCGAGGCGACCGCGACGGCCGGCGACTCGGTCACGGTCTCGGCCACGATCCGGAACACCGGCGAACAGGAAGCCACGCAGTCCGTCGCGCTCACGCTCGACGGCGAAGAGATCGACAATCAGGAGGCCACGCTCGACGGCGGTGATGACACCACGGTGGAGTTCTCCGCGGACACGTCCGACCTCGACGCCGGCGAGTACGAGCACGGTGTGGCCACCGAGGACGACGAAGCGACCGGCACGCTGACCATCGAAGCCTCCGGTGACGGTGGTGACGGCGACGACGGTGGCGACGGCGACGACGGTGGCGGCGGTGACGACGGCGAAGACGGCGGCGACGGAGACGACGGTGGCGACGGCGGCACCGACGACTCCACGCCCGGCTTCGGCGCTCTCGTGGCCCTCGTGGCCCTCATCGCGGCTGCGCTCCTCGCGACGCGGCGGAACGAGTAACGCAGCAGCGACACTCCACACTCGCTAACTACCGGCCCACACGGGCCGACTCCTTGCGATCTTTCTTTATTTGACTCACGCGCTCAGCGACAGCTAGCGTCGTCGCTCGCGACCGCACTGGCCGGAGAGTGACCGTCCGGGGACCGGCGATGTCGCCGATTCGGTCGCGTCGACCGCACACTCCCTCAGCGTAGCCTGAGCGCCGACAGCGCCGCTAAAATGAGCGGGAACACGGCGAAGAAGGCGAAGACGCCGGCGAACGTCCGCACGGCGATGAGCGTCGCGTCGCGCCAGCCGAGGCCGGCGAGGCGGCCCTCGGAAAAGAGGATCACCGCCGTCACGGAGCAGAACGCGAGCGCCCAGAGCACGGCCCCGATCCGCCGGAGCTGCGCGTCGTCGACGCTCGCGGTCGGCCCGGCGGACGGGTCGCCGCCGCGGGGCCGCGAGTCGTCCATACCGACTAACACTCGCGGATTGACATATATCGTTCCGTTTGGTAAGTCGATTGTCATTCGGATTTATCTCTCGGCGGTCGAAACGCCTACGGCCCCCGACCGCGTCGGCGACCGTATGCAAGCGCGTGACCTGATGGAGGCCGAGGTGAAGACCGTCGCCCCCGACGACGACGTCGCCGACGCGTTCAAGAAGTTCGCCCGCTACGAGTTCAGCGGCTTCCCCGTCGTCGACGACGAGGACCGCGTGGTCGGCGTCGTCACCGAGTCGGACCTCGTCGACCTCTTCGAGCCCGACGACGAGACGCTGTGGATCCCGATCGGACTCCCCCCGTTCGTCGACACGCTCACGTATCAGGTGAAGGCCCCGTGGGGAGACCTCGACCTGGGCGTGGACATGATCCGGAACGCCGACCGCCCGATTTCCGACGTGATGAGCACCGACGTGGCGACGGTGACTCCCGACGCTCCGATCGACGACGTGCTCGACCTGCTCGTCGGCGACGACCCCGACATCAATCGAGTTCCGGTCGTCGACGACGACGGCCGGCTCGTCGGAATCATCGCCCGGCAAGACGTCATCCGGGCGTTCCGCGACAAGCGACTGGCGTAGCCGGTCTCTCGACGTGAGAACGCTCCCCCGCGTTGATATTCGAGCGCCGCGTACCGGCGCGTATGAGCGACACGTCCCAGCAGACCGCGACGTTCGACGCCCGCACCGAACTGGAGGAGGGGACCCGGGTCCGCGCGGAGACCCGCCACTTCGAGTTCGTGATCGACGAGCCGGAATCGCTCGGCGGCACCGACGCGGGCCCCAATCCGGTCGAGTACCTGCTCGGCTCGCTCGGCGGCTGTCTGAGCATCGTCGGCCGCGTCGTCGCGGACGAGATGGAGATAGAAATCGCCGAACTGACCGTCGACCTCGAGGGCGACCTCGACCCGGCGAAGTTCCAGGGCGCCGACGTCGACTCGCGCGCCGGCTTTCAGGAGGTCCGCGCGTCGGTTCAGGCGGAGCTGCGATCGGGAGACGGCGACCCGGTCGACGACGACACCCGCGAGGAGTGGCTCGCTCGCGTCGAGCAGCGGTGTCCGGTGAGCGACAACCTGGGCGGAGCGACGCCGATCGCGCTGGATCTGTCCTGAGCCGCGGCGTCGACCCTCACGGGTCCACACGCACCAGCCACGCCTCGGGGTCGTCGAGCTCGGACGCGGTCGGGAGATGCTCGGGGCGCTCCCAGACGGCGCCCGCGGCCTCGATCCCTCGGGCGTCGGCGACGTGGCGGAAGAAGGCGGCGCCCCGCTCGTACTGTTGGCGCTTCATCCCCAGTCCGAGCAGTCGCTGGGCGAGCTGACGGATCGGCCCGCCGCCCCCGCGGCGCTCGTCGAGCTTGCGCCGCAGGTCGGCGTACTCGTCGTCGAACGCGCGGTCCATCAGCACCTCCGCGTACCCTTCGACCGCCGTCATCGCCGCCTGAAGCTCCGCGAACGCCTCCGTGTCCAGCCCGCCGATGGTCACCTCGCCGGCGGTGAGCCCTTCGACGCCGCGCTCGACGCGCGACTCGAGGTACTCCGGGAGCCACGGCGCCGCGCCGAACTCGGCCGCGTGCGTCACCTCGTGGAAGGCGATCCACCGGCGGAACCGGGGGTAGTCGACGTCGAGCGTCGCCGCGACGCGCACGATGTTCGGGTGGACGAAGTAGAGCCCGTGGTCCGCGTCCGGCTCGTCCGCGAGCAGCAGCGGGTCGTACTGCCCGAGCACGTTCCGCGCGAGGAAGCCGAGCGCGAACGCCATCGTCCCGGTGTTGGCGATCCGCGAGACGTCGCGCGAGAACGCGGCTATCGGACCGCCCGGGCCGCCGAAACCGTCGATTTCACCGGAGCCCCCGGCACCGCCGGCGCTCCCTTGCCCTCCGCCGAACGGGTCCGGGACCCGGTCAAGCGGACCCTCGCTCGTCCAGTCGCCCTCTGCGGGCCGCCCGTCGCCGGGAGCGCTCGCCTGCCCCGTCGCCGCCGCCTCGATCGGCGCCATCACGTTCCGGAACGTGTCGACGCTCGCGTCGATCCAGTGGTGACGATTCTGCACCTCGATCTCGTCGGGCACGTCGAACGCGATCCCCGCGACCTCGCCGAGCCGCGTGCGGGCGTCGCGGACGTCGGCGGCGTACCCCTCACGCTCGCCCGGTGTGAGCGCGACCGAGCCGGGGTCCGTGCTCGCCTTCGCGGCCGCCGCGGCCCGGTCCCAGTCGACGACGCCGGTGCCGGACGCCTCGGAGACCGCGCGCAGGCTTCGGAGGATGTCCATACGAAGGAGACGGGTGCGCGCCTCAAATCGCTTGCGTCGGTTTGGAGACGAGCGCCCGCGCTGATTCGGCGGCGAGCGCCCGCGTCGCTCCGGTCACTCGTCGCCGGCGATGCCCGACGGGACCTCCTCGTCGCCGCGGAGCTTCGCGACGCCGACCGCAATTGCGACGAGCGCGGCGAGCGCGAGCAGGAGACCGGCGACCGATCGCGCCGAAACGCCGCCGTCGGAGTCGTCGTCGGTGGCGTCGGCGTCCGCCTCCGCTTCCGCCTCCACCTCTGCTTCCGAGTCGGCGTCCGTCGCGGACTCGTCGCCCGCATTGAACAGGTCGAACGGCCCGATCTCGATGTCACCGTCGCCGAGGTGGATCTCCAACAGCGTGACTGACGAATCTGCCATATCCCGTCGTTCGCACGGCAACGATTTAGGCGTGGCGGCGCGGTCGCCGGCGGCCGGTGCGGTCTCGTCGCTCGCCCGCCGGACGAATTCGTTCCGACGAACGCGCGGACCGGCGCTTTCTTGACCGGCGCCCAGTCACTCGCGTGCATGCACGAGAGCGGCCGGACGTTCCTCGACGACCTGCTCGCGACCGCCAGTCCCTCCGGGTTTGAGACCCCGAGCCAGCGGGTCTGGGCCGACTACGTCCGAGGGTTCGCGGACGACGTCTCCGTCGACGCCTACGGCAACGCCGTCGCCGTCCACCGGGGCGACCCCGACGCGCCGACGGTCGCCCTCGCCGGCCACGCTGACGAGATCGGGTTCATCGTTCGCGACGTTCTGGACGACGGATTTCTCCGGATCTCGCGGATCGGCGGCGCCGATCGCACCGTCTCGAAGGGCCAGCACGTCACGGTCCACGCCGACGAGCCCGTCCAAGGCGTGATCGGCCAGACCGCGATCCACCTCCGGGATCAGTCGGACGAGGAGTACGAGGAGATCGCCGGACAGTTCGTCGACATCGGCGCGACCGACGCCGCCGAGGCCCGCGAGCACGTCGAGGTCGGCGACCCGGTCACCTTCTTGACTGACTGCGAGGAGCTGGTCGGCGACCGGATCGCCGCCCGCGGGATCGACAACCGCACGGGGACGTGGGCGGCCGCCGAGGGGCTCCGCCGCGCGGCCGACCGCAACGCCGACACGACCGTCTACGCCGTCTCTACGGTCCAAGAAGAGGTCGGTCTCCGAGGCGCTCGGATGGTCGGCGTCGACCTCGAGGACGTCGACGCGTTCGTCGCCGTCGACGTCACCCACGCCACCGACAACCCCGACGTCGACCGCGAACGCCAGGGCCCGGTCGAGCTCGGCGCCGGCCCGGTGATCGGCCGCGGGAGCGCGAACCACCCGTCGCTCGTCGCCCTCGCTCGCGACGCTGCGGAGGACGCCGACGTCCCCGTCCAGCTGCAGGCGGCGGGCTCCCGGACCGGCACCGACGCCGACGCCTTTTACACCGCGCGAGGCGGCGTCCCGTCGCTCAACGTCTCGATCCCGAACCGGTACATGCACACGCCCGTGGAGGTCGTCGATCTCGACGACCTCGACGCCGTCGCCGATCTGCTCGCGGCCGTCGCCGACGGCGCGACCGAGTCGGCTCCGTTCGCCGTCGACGTTTGAGCGCCGCGTCGTCCCGCGTTCTCGGCCCGTCAGTCTCGCCTCGGTCGGGAGACCCCGAGTCACGGTAAACCGGCGCACGGCACCGTCGAAACGGAACTGTTTTACAATATCCAATCGTATCCGAAAATGCGTCGAACAGGCGTGCGCTCTGGTAGTGTAGTCCGGCCAATCATATTGCCCTCTCGAGGCAATGACCGGGGTTCAAATCCCCGCCGGAGCATCCCTTCCTTTCGCAGTCTTGCGATTTCGAGCCCGCCCTAACATCGAGTAAACATGAACACCGAGGGCAAATCGACTCGCAGGACAGGCCGATCCCGACGCCGTCTTGCGATTAGCGAATTTGGACAGGCAATCCGACTCGCAGTACTGACAACGGTGATTCGACCGTGGATCTGAGCGAATTCGCGGTCGTTCCCGGTCCGACCGAAGACCGACTCGCTCAACGACAACTGGTCGACTACCGCAACGAACGAGAGGACTGTCTCGAGTGGCTCCTCGCGTTCGGAAAAGACCCCGAGAAGGCCGAAGGGTACGCGACGACCACCGTCGAATCGCGTATCTACCGAATGGACCACTTCTACCGGTTCGTCTGGGACCGGGAAGACCACTACACGACGAACGTCACTCACGAACACGCTGACGCGTGGATGAAACAACTGGCCTACGAGGAGTGGAGCGACGCCCACCGAGACTGCTGTCAGAAGGCCGTGATGATGCTATTCAAGTGGCGCGCTCACGAGCGTGGCGGAGAGGAGTGGGAGCCGTCGATCCGATTCAATTCTGGGAGTAAGACCACGGCCCCTCGGGACTTCCTGACCCGAGACGAGCGCAGCGCAATCCGCGAAGCTTCCCTCGAGTACGGAAGCATCCCGTCGTACAATAACGTCTCACCGAAAGAGCGTGGGCGAATAAAAGCGTACCTCGCCCAGCGCTTCGAGAAACCGACGGAGGACGTCGGTAAGGCCGACTGGGATCGGGCGAACGGATGGAAGATTCCGAGTCTCGTCGGTGTTAGCCTCGATGCCGCCCTTCGACCCATCGAGGTCGAACGAGCCGTCGTCTCGTGGGTGGATCTCGAGAACGGCGTGCTTCGAATCCCGAAGGAGGAAAGCTCGAAAAACGAGGGGCACTGGCGTGTGGGCCTCAGCGATCGCACGGTCAGCACGCTCGAACGATGGCTCGATCAGCGAGAGACGTTCGACCTCTACGACGGCCGTGACGAGCTCTGGCTGACTCGGGAAGCAAACACGTACGGGTCGTCGACGCTTCGACGGCTGCTGCACGACCTGTGCGACACCGCCGGGATCGAACACGAAGACCGGCAGATGAGCTGGTACACGATCCGCCACTCCACAGGGACGTACATGACTCGCGAAGAAGATCTGGCTGCGGCACAGGCACAACTTCGTCACAAGAGCCCGGAAACCACGATGAAGTACGATCAGGCGCCAGTAGAAGATAGACAGGACGCATTGAACTGCTCTGTTGAATCCGCAG
>NZ_NHPF01000031.1:0-5564 GCF_002252925.1 Halorubrum sp. Ea8 | reverse complement strand
CGAGAGATCGTCCTAAAGGCCGCCATCAGAAACATCGAGCAGTCTCTCACCGCCTGAACCACGTGAATTCGAGCGTCTAAACAAGGCCTACAGCGCGTATCGGTCATTCCTCGGTCGGTGGTTCGAGATAGGTTTCGAGCGCGTCGACGACGGTCTGGACGAACGACTCGCTGAGGCGACCCTGCCGCCGAACAATCGCCGCGTGCTTCGGCGACGCTACTGTCCACGGTGAGGCGTAACTCTGGCGGGGCATCCCGCCGTCGACCCAGTCGCCGTCGTCAAGGGGATGCCCTCATCGTGGGGCGTCGTTGTCAGCGTGACCGTCATGTACTCCTCGTCGCCGAACGGATGAGTCTCGTTGTTCAAAATCAGCCACGGCCGCGGGTTCTCACCCGACTTGAACGGATCCGGCCCTCAGACGACATCGCCGCACTGATAGCTCAGTCAGTCTCCTCGTCGTCGACGGCGTGCTTCAGCCACTCCTCCATGTTCTCCTCACCGAAGCGGTCGTTCGAGGTGCGCGTGCTCTCAACCATACTCGTGTAGGCGGCCACATCGTCGGCCTCGCCGAGTGCCCAGTAGTTGCCTTTGTGGCGGACGAGTCCACGGTCTTCGAGACGCGAGAGGACGACGCTGATACTGCCGGCTTTCACGCCAGTTGCCTCTCGAATCTCGCTCTGGGTGAACGCCTGATCGGGATGAGTGGCGAGGAACCGCATCACGCGGTCGGCGTTCGTCTCTCCGCTCTGCTGGAGTCGGTCTTCAGGGGCGGATTCAAACGTCTCAATGTCGATAGGCATATGTATCCTTTTGTCGTCGAATGTATTAGTTGTATTGACGTATTTTTGATCAGTCTGGCTACGCATATGCTGGGAAAATAAACCAGCCACTGCTCAATCTGTTAAAACTATATGAACGAGATATATCAGTAACCGTGCTGCACACCCTATAAGTCTTGCACGCTGCTTCTGACAACTCTTAGGTAGATAGATTCGGCGGTACAAGATACGCGCCCGTATCTTGCCCAGAAGAATAGTGGACTGCAAAATAGAGTCTAGAAAACCAGCTATTACGGGACAGCACCCACTGGATAAGTCGTTTACTGGTCGTCTGTTTCGGTCTTCTTCAACGAGCTGTGGTTCGTGGCGCGGTCAACCCATGACGGGCGCTCGATGGTCGTCTCGCCGACATCCGTGTACGTCCGAATGAATGTGTGGGTGACGTTGACTGTCTGTTCCTCGCCGTCGACCGTCACCGTAGCAGGGCCGGCGTACTGGAGTTCGAACTGATGGATGACGCCCTCACCTGTCACCAGTATCGTGGCCGTTCCGTTCGGGGGCGCAGAGAACGGTGGGGGCGCAGTCTCGAGGCTCTGCTCAGCTCGATACCGGTACAGCGTTTCGCCGCCGCGCTCAACCGTCTCAACGTACGAATAATTGAATCCGGCGGTCCCACCGCGAAGGAAGCGAGCGAGCTGCGTCACAGTCTCCTCGGTCCTGAAGCGGTCGATACGCTCTGACCGCGTATCCACGTCTGGACGTTGTTGGGACGAATATTCGTAGTCACAGTCTGGGCACTGCTTGCGCCGCGTGGCAGTCACGTCGGGCGTAATGAAATGATTGCTCTGCCGGTGTCCTTCCGTGACGTACGTGTCGAGGTAACGCCCTTTATCGAGATCGACCTGCTTGCGAGCGAACGTCGGAGGGTAATACCCCTCTGGTCGTGGCCCTACCGGGTGGGCTTCGCCGTCAACCCGGACGGTCTCGCTGTGATTTGTGGTGAAGCTACCGCCCTCACGGAGGGTCTGGAAGTGCTGTTCTGTGAGTGCGGTCGTGTTGATACTGTCACCGGAAGCCCAGTCGGTATCGGGAGGACCAGAAGTGGACGTAGGACCGACTCCACTGAGACAACCAGCGAAAACGATCATCGCGAGGACGGGAAGTCCGCGACGCATGCTTACCAACTGGCGTGGAACCAGTCTGGAATCCTATCGGGGGAAATGGTCTCGTGGGCGTTACCGTAGTAGTGGTTCGTTTCGATCGGGGTGCGCATGGTCGTGTTTCGGTCTGTAAGGTGACTTAGAATTGTGCCCGTAAGTTGGTTGTCATAACACGAATGCTGGTTTTATTGAGACAAAATTTCCTATCAGTGTTTTAGTATCCTGTTGATACCGTGCTGTCGAATAGAGCCTCTGTATCGGTCACGCAGTTACTGACAGTTGTCGAGGAGCCGGCGAGAGCGTTGCTAAATAGAGGGCGCGAGTCTCGTACTAAGTTCCTCTCGGATTCGGTCAGGCCGGATCGCTCAGTACAGGTGAACGACTTAGCGCAGAGGCCCGCCTATGGACGTCGTCAAGAACAGACTTAGCGAAACCACTGAAGTTCCTTAAAATCAATCGCGTAGCGATCCTGCGATCATGTCTCATCTCTTCTCTGATTCTACGCATCTGGATCTGCAAGAGCAGATGCTTGGAGCGTACAGACACGGCAAGCGTGGCGTCTCCGATCTCGGGAGTATTCTGGAGGAAAGGTCCGTTGGTGATGTTCCTCAACAAGATTTGTCCGAAACAAAGATACCTGATATATAATTAACATTTATTAATAATGGATACCATTCGGGTATTGTCGTGTGTGAGAATACTTCGCATTTGGCCAGAACCGATGCAACGCGTTGCACGCGACCCACATAACCCATGAGTAAGCAAACCAGCGACCCCGAACACGAACTGCCTCCGCTTGATCCGGAATGCGCTGCCGTGCTTGACGAGATACCCGAGGAGTATTTTCCCAAAAGTCTGCTTGACTTCGACGACCTACCCGCTTCCCGAGAGCGATTTGCGGACGTAATGGAAATGATGGCCGATGACGAAGAGACACTCGAAACGGTCCAAACCGAGGAGATCTCCGTTCCAGGTCCCGAAAAAGGAGAGGAACTCCGACTACGTGTCCACAGTCCAATCGACTCGACCGGTCCGCATCCATGCGTCTATTGGATTCACGGCGGAGGCATGGTCATCGGAAGCGCCGAAGAGGAAGATGCGGTCGCCCATCGGTTCGTCGATGAACTGGACTGTGTTGTCGTCGCACCGGACTACCGACTCGCTCCTGAACACCCGTATCCGACACCGGTGGATGACTGCTACGCAGGATTGAATTGGGTTAGTGAGAACGCGGCAGAACTGGACGTTGACGACTCACGAATTGCGATTGCTGGCCCCAGTGCCGGCGGTGGCCTCGCTGCTGGAGTAACTCTCCGCGCACGCGATGAGGGGGGACCGGAATTGTGCTACCAGATGCTGATCTATCCAATGATAGATGATCGGAACGAAACGGTATCCAGCAAGCAGGTTACCGACATCGGCATCTGGGATCGTGACATGAATATCGCGGGGTGGGACGCATATCTCGGCGATCGAAGCGGATCGGACGATATTCCGCATTACGCTGCACCAGCCCGCGCAACCGACCTGTCGGGTCTGCCACCGACCTTCCTCGATGTCGAGACCCACGATGCATTCCGTGATGAAACGACCACGTATGCTCAACGACTCGCCGCGAGTGGTGTCCAAACTGAGTATCACTTGTGGTCGGGAGGGTTCCACGGATACGACATATTCGCACCAGAGACGAAGCTCACCCAAACGACATGGGAGACACGATTTAACGCGCTCCGACAAACATTAACAGACTAGTCTTTAGCGTCTTTTACAGCTTTTGAGCACTGCGTCACTCTACCCCCGTTGCTGTGTCGTATCGGTCATTATTGCTGACGGAGGGCTATTGTTCCATGTTCTTCACGTATTGGCTTTCCGCTTATTTCCCCTAACCACTTAGGAGATACTTCGTCCGTATTGACCGCTCCGAACAGGCGATCTTCCTTAAGCTCTCTGTGCAAGATACGCAGGCACATTCTATCAGCTGATTCAGGATTTGTTTGGAGAAAATAACGAAGTTCTCGTGCTGACTATATCCTCTACATCCTGCACAACGATCTTGCCAGCAGCTGGATAGTTCGAGGTTCCCACATTACATCCTTAGCCTACACTGACTACAGGGCGAGACGAACACAACACTCCCTAATGAGTTCACCAGAACCCTTTCACCAGCGAACACAGCGAGAAATGATCCCCCATGAGCGAGTTAGCCGAGAGGACAACGACGACCTTTGAGTCATGTATCGCTCGCTTCTTCGAGTCTCTCTGCCTGTGAAAGGCAGCGTGACTCAAAGGAAGACTCGGCTATGCGAGTCGGATTTGCCTTAGGGGCAAACTCGCGGGTTTTTATATACTCCTGACTGTAATTTCGATCTGAACGGGACGAAATCGGGCGTTTCGCCGAAAGTGGAGGGAAAGAATCCGTTTGACCGCACTGGTGGTCAGGACGGACTCTCGAGGCAATGACCGGGGTTCAAATCCCCGCCGGAGCATCCTTTTGCCGTCGTCGTCCTGCGATTTCGAGCCCGTGGACTGATCAAAACCCAAGTGGCTCACCACTACTGTGACGCTGGCTGTCGGGACACCCCGACGCAGTACAGCGATTAGAAACATTTGCCCTGCAATCCGACTCGCAGGACGCTCACGGAGGGTCCAGCGATGGATCTGAGCGAGTTCGCCGTCGTCCCGGAACCGACCGCCGAGCGGCTCTCCCAGCGGCAACGCGTCGATTACCGGACCGAACGCGAAGCCGCGATCAAGTGGTTGCTCGCGTTCGGCATCGGCTCGAAGAAAGCGAACGGGTACGCCGAAACCACCGTGCAAAACCGCATTTACCGGATGGACCAGTTCTACCGATACGTGTGGGACACCGAGAACCGGTACACGACGGACGTGACACACGATCACGCCGACGCGTGGATGCAGGAGCTCGCGTACGCCGACTGTAGCGACACGCACCGTGAAGTGTGAGCACCCGCACTGCCCCGGGCATACCCGACACGAAACCTGCAAGGACTCACGTTCTCAGGGTGACCAGCAACAGCGTAGCACTCGCAGTTCCGCGACCCCGAGCCGAGAACCCCGACAAGGTCGGTCACGCCACGATCGGCAGGACCGACGATATCCAGCCACCCTCACCGTCACGCTACAGGTGATCGTGGTTACGCCGTCTCTGACTCCGGCGCGAACCACGCCAAGAGCGTTCCCAGCACTCCGAGGACGCCAGCGACGAGAAACGCCGTCTCGTAGTTCGACGCTTCGATGAGCCGCCCCGCAGCGATCGGCGCGAGAAACGCCCCTGCAAGGCCAACGCTCGTGAGGAACGCCACAGCCGTCGCGGCGACAGCCGGCGCAACCAGTTCACGGACGTACGCGAACACCAGTCCGAGACACAACTGGATCGCGAACCCGGCAACAAGCAGCGCCGCGACCACAACAGGAANNAGATATCCGAAAGCACGCCGCCAGTCACCCGAGAAACCACACCCACAGCCGGAAACAGCGCGACGAGCGCACCACTCAACTCCAACGACAACTGCAAGTCCTCCGTGAGATACGACGGCGCCCAACTGTTCACGAACAGATACAGCGCGTACCCGAGAAACCCGAGCACGCCGACCGTCCAAACGCG
>NZ_NHPF01000129.1:0-8530 GCF_002252925.1 Halorubrum sp. Ea8 | reverse complement strand
CAAAGCCCCAGCCGGGAGGGTTCGCGCGGCTCGGTGCGCTCCTCGTCACTCGCTGCGCTCGTTCCTGCGGTGCTTCCGTCGCCGTGCTTCGCCCTCCCGGCTGCCCCTTTGAGTCCCACCCCGCACCGCAGCCTCACGCCTCCCCAGCCTCGTCGGACCGGCGCGGTCGCGCCGGTCCGACTCCCTCGCACGCGCTCCTCGCGGGCCATCGGCCCGCTCGGAGGCGCGCGCCACCGCTTCGATTATTTATAAGCAACCGGCCTCAGTCCAAATCCTCGATCTCGCGCGCGGCGGCGAGCACCTCGTCGTGGAGGCTCCCGTTCGAGGCGACGAGCCCCGTCGAGTCGTGTCGCCAGCGGTTCCCCTCCAGGTCGGTGACGCGCCCGCCGGCCTGTCGGATCATGAAGACCCCGCCGACCGAGTCCCAGGGGTTCGCCCGCAGGTTCGAGACCACGCCTTCCAGCCCGCCCGCGGCGACGGTGGGGAGGACGACCTGCGCGGCGCCGAACCGGCGCATGTCGGCGAACCGCCGGACGATCGCCTCGCAGGCGGCGGCGTACTCGTCGCGCGCGTCGTGGTCCCACCACAGCGTCGGGCTGACGGCGGCCCGGTGCGGGTCGGCGACGTCGTTGACCGCGATCGGGTCGCCGTTGCGGTACGCCCCGTCGCCGTCGGCGGTGTACACGTCGCCGAGCGCGGGGCAGACCGTGGCGGCCGCGACCGGTTCGCCGTCGACGACGGCCGCGACCGCGGTGCCCCACATCCGGATGTCCCGGACGTAGTTGTGCGTGCCGTCGATGGGGTCGATCACCCACGACGCGCCCTCGTCGGGGACGGTCTTGCGCTCGTCCTCCTCTTCGCCGACGAACGCGTCGTCCGGGAACGAGTCGCGGATCGACTCGATCACGGTGCGCTGGGCGGCCCGGTCGGCCTCCGTCACCACGTCGTCCTCGCCCTTGCTCTCGATGGCGATGTCGCTCCGGAAGTGGTCGTGCGCCACGCGGCCGCCCGCTCGCGCCGCGCGCTCCGCGACGGCCGCGCGCTCGTCTGCGTCGGTCATGAACGTTCTGGGGCGCCACGACGCCTATAAACGTCGATCGACGACCCCGGTCCCGCGGCTCCGCCGCCGCGACAGCGCGGTCGCCGCGAGAGTATTAACTCAATTCTGAATCCGAGTACACTTAAGTGCGAAGCACGCGATCACGTGTGTATGGAACCAGCAGAAGCGGTCCGTCAGCTCGAGTACGCCATCGACGCCTCCCTCGACGAGACCGGACAGCGCGCGGCCGCCGGCTACCGGCCGACGTTCGAGCGCGTCGCCGAGCGCGCCGACGGCGCGGCCGTGTACGACCTCGCCTGCGACCTCGCCGACGAGGTCGTCGCCGGCAATCGGGTCACTCCGGCCGAGGCGGACGCGACCGCCGAGCGCGTGCTCGACGACTGGGCGTACACCGACGGCGGGGAGTGAAACGGGGGTTTCGACGGCTTTAGAAGGATTACGCTGGCAAGGGAGTCCAGTCGGTACGGGTGCGCTCGCTACGAGCCGTCTACTGCCGCTTTTTTGACGTTCGGTGCGGTCGGTCGGAATAAATAACGATCAGATGTGTACCAGCAGTTGGGTTATGCTGGAACCTGAAACGCCCAGCTGCCGTCGTCAGGCGTTCACGTCAACGCCGCCGATACTCACTTCGGGAGTCTCATCGAACGGAGTATCGTAGCCACTAAGCGCGGTCTCGAAGCTCCAGTCAACAAGGAGCGATTCGCCGGGGCTCAGCGTCGCGCCGGAAACCTCGTTGTTGATCGAGACGGGGTCGGTACCGAAGTTGAGAGTTTGATCCAGATCGGCTCCCGCAGCCCCGTCAGCACTGCCGTTCACGTGAACGTTCGCTGATTCGATAGCGTCTAGCGAACGGATGTTTCCGATATCGATCCCGACGAGGACTTCCTTCTGACCTTGGTTGACAATCCGGAAGACCTTGTCGAAGTGGTAGTCCGAATCCGGATTCATACCGGAGTCTTCTAGCCCGGAGGCATCGCTTCCGGTAAAGTCGATTTCCAGAACGCCACCGTTGACTCTAGCGTATTCGCTTCGCGCCGCCCCACCGGTGTTGCCGCCGTATCCCACCTTCGTGGAGAATCCGAGCTTGGCGTCAGTGTCGTCGTTTGAGACCCTGATGTTCGCGCCCCGGTCGACGCTGGCCGTCGTAAACGCACCCGTCCCCGTTGCAGCTGCCCCGCCGGCAGCGAGCGATCCCAGACCGATCACGAATTTGCGTCGTTCCATATCGTATCTCACCTGTGTTGACGCACCCCCGCAGCCCGGGCGTCCGGACCGGGAGTGCTTGGATAACACATACGGGTGGTGGTACTTCGTTATGATATTCTCGACATGTTCGCGTGCACTCCTCGTTGCGTGGCTCGCGCGGCTCGATGCGCTTCGGGCGCTCCTCGTCGCCCGTCGCTCGTCGCCCCGAAACAGCGATAAAGAGTTCCTAATTCGCTTCAGGGAGTGGATTAGCTGTTCAACGGTCCCCTGAAGATCCGGTCGGGCGTTCGTACCGGATTCAGGTGCTCCCCGTCTGACCGCCGATCATCGCCTGCTCCTAACAGAAAAACGACATTGACAGGTTAACTATCCTACTCATTTATGATAGTATCTCGCACACGTTACAAGCGAAAATCGCCGGTTCGAGGAGGGAGATCCGCCGGCGGGGAACCAGGGTGCTCACATCGATGACATCGACCGCTGCCACGACGGACGAATCGAGCCGAAACGGAGGTGAACTGTCCGAGGACGAGGTCTTCGAGGTGCTGTCGAACAGGCGGCGCCGCTTCGTCATCCACGCGCTCAAGCGCGCGGAGGAGCCGATCGACGTCGCCGAGCTCTCCGTGCACGTCACCGCGTGGGAGCGCGACGTCGACCCGGAGGCGGTCCGGTACGAGGACCGCCGGAACGTGTACAGCACGCTCCGGCGCACGCACCTCCCGAAGCTGGAGGAGAAGAACGTGGTGACGGTCGACGAGGAGGCGAACCTCGTCGAGCCGACGCCCGAGCTGGAGGAACTCGACATCTACGTCGAGGTCCTCCGCAGCCGGGAGATCCCGTGGAGCCTCTACTACGTCGGGCTCGCGGGCGTCGCCGTCTCGCTCATGGTCGCCGTCGCGACCGGAACGCCGGGGTTCGCGGGGCTCGACGCGATCGACGTGGGGGCGTTCACCGCCACCGCCTTCGGGATCTCCGCCGCCGCCCACCGCGTCGTCGGCCGCCGAGCGCGCCTCGGGAACTCCGAGAAACCGCCCGAGCTCTCCGAGGGCACATGAGCGCGACCGCCCGGACGCCGACGGCCGACGCGAGCGCCCTCCGGACGCTGAGCCTCGTGCTCGTACTCGCGGCGGCCGTCGGGCTGGTGATCGGCACCGTGGGATTCACCGCGATGGAGGCCGACCGCGGGCTCGCGGTCAACGTGACGGACGATGCGAGCGCGTACCTGGGCTACGAGCCGCTCGCCGACGAGGTCCGCGACGGCGAGTCCGTGCCGGTCGTCGAGTACCGGAACCGGTTCGGCGGCGACCTCGGCGAGTTCGACGTCGACGTCTCGATCGCGGACCCCGGAGCGACGGACGCGACGATCGAGTCGGTCGAGCCGCCCTCGTCGCTGGAGCGGGGGAGCGCCGCAGCGGTCGACGTCACGCTGCGCTGTCCGGAGCGAGAGGCGGTCCCGCTCGCGTTCGAGGTCGACGCGAACGGCGGCGGGGTCAGCGTCTCGCTGGACCGCACCCACACCGTGACCTGCGTGCCGACGGGACCGACGGTGACGGGAGTCCGGTACACGGGCGTCGGAAACGCGTTCGTCGACGTGGAAGGGCGGAACGCGACCGTCGAGGCGACCGTCTGGCTCACGGCGGCGAATCCGGGCGAGGGCGGCCCCGAGGGACCGATACGGTCCGTGACGGTCGACCGCCTGAACACCTCGAACCCCGTTCGGCCGCAGCTCCCCGACGCGTCGAACGAGCGCGTGGCGGCCGTCGAGTTCCCGAACCGGGGCGTCGCCTACTTCCATCCCGGATGGGACGGGGAGAAACACGCCGGTCCGAGCGCGGGAGACGGGGTCGAACGCGCGGGCCCGCTGAACGCCGCGACCGTGTCGAACACGTCCGTCGTCGACGAAAGCGACGACTGACCGCTTCTACAGCTCCACCCGCTCCCCGATCTCGGGCGCGCTCGCGTCGAACCCGTCCGCGCGGAGGTCCTCGGCGAACGCCTCGCAGCGGTCGCCGTGGTTCACCAGCACCCGCGCGCCGCGGTACGACTCGAGGAACGACTCCAGTCCCTCGCGATCGGCGTGCGCGGAGAAGTCGTACGACTCCACCCGGGCGCTGACCGGGCGCACCTGACCGTTTATCTCGAGCCGCCCGTGTTCCTGGAGCTCGCGGCCCGGCGTCCCCTCGACCTGATACCCCGTCAGCGTCACGAGGTTCGCCGGGCTGCCCCGGATCTTCGGAAGGTACGAGTGGACCGGACCGCCCGCGAGCATCCCCGACGTTGTGATTATCAGCTCGTTGTCGGCGGCGATCCGCTCGCGCTGGCCGTCGCGGCCGGTGACGAAGCGCGCGGCGCCCTTGGCGCGGCGGAGCGCCTCGGGGTCGCGCAGGAACTCGGGATACTGACGGACCAAACGCGTCACCTCGACCCCCATCCCGTCGACGTAGGGGGTGAGGCCGTTCGCCTCGGCGACGAGCATGATCTCCTGCGTCCGCCCGATCGCGAACGCCGGCGCGACGACGGTCCCGCCCTCCCAGATCGTCGTCTCCGTGCTCTCGGCCCAGCGGTCCTCCACCGCGCGGCGGTCCTCGTGGGTCACGTCCGCGTACGTCGACTCGCAGATCACGGCGTCGGCGTCGGGCCGCGCCGTCGTCCCCGACACGAGCCGCTGGTCGTCGGTGTGGAAGTCGCCGGTGTACAGCAGTCGGTCGTCGCCGTCGTCGACGACCACGTGCGCGGACCCCGGGATGTGTCCCGCGTCGAACAGCGTCACCTCGTACTCCGTCCCCCCCGCCTCGACGGGGAACGGCTCTCGGTAGGCGTGTCGCTCCTCGACCTCGCCGACCCGCGCGACGTGCTCCTCGGAGAAGGGACACAGCGGGCTGTTGCCGTGGAGTTTGAGCGTGTCGCGCGCGAGCGTTCGCGTCAGGTCCGCGGTCGGCGGCGTCCAGTGGACCGCCGGCCGCCGGTCGCCCTTCAGCAGGGCCGGCACCGCGCCGGCGTGGTCGAGGTGCCCATGCGAGACGACGACCGCGTCGGGCTCGGGGTCGCGGACCGGGTACTGCGGGGGGTCCGCGGTCAACAGGCCGTAGTCGAGGAGCAGCGCGTCGTCGACGAGGACCGCGCTCCGACCGACCTCGCGGGCGCCGCCGAGGAACTCGACCTCCATCGCCGATAGATAGCCGCCCGCGGCGTTAGTGCTCGTCGGTCTCGCTGCCTCCGGTGCTACCGTCGCCCCCGACGCCGTCGAACCGTGCCGCGACCGCTCCGACGACCGGCGCCGGCCCGAGGATCCACACCCACGCCGCGAGCACGAGCGCGCCCGGGAGCTCCGGCAGCGCGAGCCCCGTCACCGGCCACCACCCCGCGAGGAACGTCGCCCAGACCGCGACGTGGACCGGGACGAACGCGAGGGTCGCCCGCCCAGTCGCGGTCGCCCTCCGAACGACCCCGTCGACGGCGAAGGCGACGGTGACGAGGCCGTAGAAGCCGATCGCCGACGGGCCGTGGAGCGGTTCCGTGAGGTCGAAGGCGCCGACGCCGGCCATCGCGACCATCGCGATCGCGAGGACGGCCGCGCGGAGCGCGCCGGTCCGACCGCCGAGCGCCCGCCCGAGTTCGACCGCGTACCCGACGCCGACGGCGCCGCCGAAGATCAGCCCCCAATTGAAGACGGGCGCGCTCGGATCGCGGACCCCCAGGTCGGAGAGCGCGTCGCTCGTCCACGAGAACGTCGGGTCGAGGAGGACCGCGGCCGCGATGCCGCCGAGCGCGAGGAGCGTCGCCGCCGCGCCGAGAGCCCGGACTCGGGCGGTCGTCTCGGCGTCCGAGACACCTGCCGCGGCGTCACCGCCCATCGACGGGGGTCAGTCGAGCCGCTCCGCGGCGTCCCGCTCGACGAGGGGCGCCGCGTTCTCGACGGGGAGGCTCACGACGTCCTCGCTCGCGAGGTCGTACTCCCGCTCGTCGACGCCGAAGATGGCGCCGATGTCGCGGGTGATACGGACGGTCGCGCGGTCGTTGTCGACCGACTCGGCCGCGCGGGTCGACTCGGCTCCGGGAGACGCGCCCGTTTCGTCGGTCGAACCGACGTCGTCCGCGGCCGCGCGTCCGTCGCCGCCGGGCGCTCCGGGAGGCGCGGGCTCCGTCGGGACCGCGGTCGGGCCGCCGTCGGTGGTGGCGCCGTCGCCGGCGACGTCGTTCGCGTTGCGCTCCGGCGCGTCGGTCGGGGGCAGGTCGGACGACTCCGCCGTCTCGCCGGGCGTCGCGTCGAGCGCGTCGGCGACCTCGTCGTCCCCGCCGCCCATGGCGCCGGCGAGCGCGTCGGCGACCCCGCCAGACTCGTCTTCGGCCGCGTCCGCCTGTTCGATGGGGTTCGACCGATCGGCGGGCTCCGGGTCCGGCGCGGGTGGCGCCGGCTCCTCGGGAGCGTCGGGCGCGGCGCTCTCCGTCGGCCCCCGCTCCGCCCGGGCACCGTCGGGCGCGGACGCCGGTTCGAGCTCGGACCCCGTTCCGGACGCCGATCCGGACGCGGACTGGTCCACCGACACCTCGCCGGAGAGCACGTCGAGCACGCGCGATTTGTTCTCACCGATGCGGTCGACGAGGTCGTCGAACAGCTTCCGCTCCTCGGTCGTCATGCCGTCAGCGTCGACCGGCATGTCGGCCGCGGCGAACGACGCGAGCTTGACGACCTTGCCGACGCGGCGCTCGTACAGCGCCTCGGCGACCTCCTCGGCCGTCTCGACCTCGTCTGAGAGGCGGCGGACGTCGTCGTCGGAGAACGGCTTGTCGACCTGTTCGGCGCGGCGGTCGCGGGCCGCGCGCAGGTCGGCGACGTAGGCGGCCACGTCGTCGTAGAAGGAGTCCCGCAGGTGCTGGAGGCTGTCCTTGCGGCGTTCCTTCGCTTGGGCCGATCTGAGCTCGTCGAGGTTCATTGTTCGGGTGCCTTCCGGGCTTCGCCGCGGGCCATGAGGAAGACCCCGGCGAACTCGGGAACGGTGTTTCTACCGGATTCAACTCTAACGCGCTCGCCGTTTAATTCTACCGTCCGATCGACGTCGCTCTCGATCCGGATCTCGCGGCCGACGAACCGGTCCGGCACCGCGTCCCGAAGCGGGTCGAAGTCGGCGAGGTCGTCACGCTCGATCGGCGTGACGACGAGCCCGGAGCCGCCGTGGAGCGTCCCCGGAAGCCGGATGAGCCGCCGCGTGTCGGTGGTGACCGGCTCGTCGATCGGGGCGGTGTCGGTCGCGGCCGCGCGCGACGCCAGCGCGGAGACGAGCCGGCGCACGCCCGGGCCGCCGGCCTCGACGTTGCCCTCGCGGACGGCGGTCGGGTTGCGGTCGAACGCGCCGAGGATCGTCTCCGCGCGCCCTTCGCCGATCCCGTCCAGCTCCATGAGGCGCTCGCGGGCCGCGTCCTCGTCCATGTCGCGGAGGTCGTCGGCGTACTCCACGAGCGCCTCGTGGACGCGGGCGCCCCACCCGCCCTCGGTGCGGAGCACGCGCTTCGTCGTGCCGCGCTCGGAGACCGTCCGGATCAGGCCCTCCGTGTCGAGGTCGATCGCGCGCACGTAGTCGACGATCTCTCGGCGCGCCTCGCTGTCGAGCCCCCGCACGCTCTCGTCGCGGACGTGGACGTGGTAGCCGCGCCCGCCGGAGAAGACGACGGTGAGGTCGTCGAAGGCGAAGTCGTCGTCGAGGAAGTCGAGCAGCCGCAGGAGGGCCTCCTTGCACTCCGCGAGCATCTCCGGGTACGAGGTGGTCTCGGGGTCGACTCCCGGGAGGTGGTCGGCGTCGAGGTCGAAGATCAGGTCGGCGGAGCGCCACCCCTTCTTCGACATCGTCGAGGCGCCGGGGTCGTCGTAGCGCGCGGCCGAGAAGTAGGCGTGCCGGGGCGCGTTGTCCGCGAAGAACGTGTCGACGTCGCCGAGGTCGAACAGCGACTGGTGGCGGACCATCGTCGTCCCGGAGCCGGGCGTCCACGGGATGTGGCCCCACTCGCGCAGGTTCGCGTCCGGCGGGAGCGACGGCGAGGCGCGGCGGTAGTAGTCGCCGAACCGCCCCTTCAGGTACTCGCGCGTCCGGTCGTCCATCGTCTCGTCTGCTACCGGCGGTCGACGTATCAACGTATCGTTCGCGGACCGGTTCCGCCGCGGCCGACGCCGACCATTTATAACTAGAGCCTCGGCAGTGCGGAAGGCGCGCGCCGCCGAGCGGCCGCCCTCGGCGGCCGCGAGGTGCGTGCGCGAGGGAGGCGGCGGGC
>NZ_NHPF01000013.1:0-2289 GCF_002252925.1 Halorubrum sp. Ea8 | reverse complement strand
GAATATTCCACGCTGCGTTCGCAAATTAGGGAAGGCTCCCATCCTCTGAGTAGCAGTTATATCGTAATCGAGCAGTAGTAATTTGTTCACTTGCAGGATTCACGAGCGAAGCCACCACCTCATCATGAACTGGTGGTTCATTGAGCGATACCGCATACAGTTCACCCCTTTCCGAACTTAGCACCGGATGATTATCAGGATCAAGGCTACTCATCCCACGATTTGTCTCAAGGGGAATACGGGTCATAAGGCCACCATCTACATTTCGTACATTGATCGCATCAAATCGTTTATTCGAGACATCGGCCTCTGAGACCATGATTCCCAGCGCTACTTCCTCTTCCCCGGTTATCGGAGCCACTGACCGGAGATGTTGATTCCCACTTCCTTCACCTCTGCTCGAACAACGTGCGATTGTTTCATCAGTACCGAGGCAGCCTGCTGAAAGACTTAACCCACCAGCTATCCCGGTAAGAAGATCCCGTCTGGACAGCATACCCTACCAGTTTCCAAAGAAGACAATATAACTACTGGCTCTGTTAAAAACGATATATGAACATTCTGTGGCACGTTGGATACATCATTGTTGTAATCCTTGGGCTTGCCTACATTGTACTTCCGAAGCGAATTCACACGGTTGGATTTGAGTTCCTTCGGCATTCATCGCCCAGCCAATCTGAAGAGTCCAACACCCTGTCTGGCTTTATCGCGGATTAGGTGTACTATTTTTATTCATCGGCATAACAGGGGCCCTCTAAGTGGTGAATTTCCTGTTTGACTGATCTGTTGAATCCGCAGAAGGCGGCGGGATAGCGTCGCTCTGAAGATGGGAGCGAAGCGGAAGAGCCGAATGTGTCTAAACGGCTCTGTTGAAATCCTTAGGAACTGATAGGACCGGCGTGCGAGATACAGAGGGTGTGTGTAGCAAGTTCACCCCTTGTCTTTTCGGTCACTCCCAATGAGTCCTCCGTGCGAATGAACTCCTTACAAGAGCGGTGAACTCAACCCAACCGGCTCAATCACACTAAGAGGAGCTCGGGCCTGACGAAGCCGATCACGAGAATACCCGCCAGTACAGCGATCGCTGTGAGTCGCAGGGCACCAGAAGCCCGTCGTCGAGATTTTGGCAAGGACTCGGCAATGCCGGAGAGGGCCATCCCAGCACCAATAAATAGTGTGGCATAGTAGAGCGTCGCCCCTTTTAGAATGACGTAGTACGCTTGCTGCCCGGCTATCAGAAGTGCGCCACAGAGAAAAACCAGTCCAACCCCTCTAGAGGGCTCGCCGAACACGGTCTCATCGATAATGGAGGGCATCAAGCGTGTTGTCTCCGGCGACGTTCAAATATTGCTGGGTTTGCGTACCCGCCGCTGAGACGAGTATAGTGTGATCGTGAAACGGTGCTGATGGCGCTGACCGACTCGTGCTCTATATTCAGCACAGCTGCAAAAACATATCACCTGCTGAGGATTTCAACAGAGCCGTCTAAACTCCTCTTCCGCTTCGTTAAGCAAGCCGCGTCGCTGGCTCAAAAGCGCTGCGCCGCCAGTCCAACGGCGGTGAGTGATCCGACTGGCAACGGATTTCCCGGCTGGAAGCATGTCACGCTCCACTTTTTGCGGGTTCATATGGATGCGACGTACCGCGAGGTCGTCGATTGGGCGAGTGAGATGGATCGCGTTCGTGGTCTGTTACAGCTCGCTCGAACGGCATTTCCCGCACCCTCAACGCTGTACCGGTCGTTTGAGAGGGTGCCCATGTCAGTGTGGCGCGGCTTCCTTCATGAGTCAGCGACCATCTGCGATCCGGGCTCGCACGGTGCCATCGATGCCACATTCTTCGATCGGGAAACGGCATCGAGACACTACCAACACCGCTCTGATCGCCACATAAGCACGCTCAAAACGACGGCACTCGTCGATACAGACTTGTGTGCCATCCTCGATCTTCACTGCTCGGCACACTGGCCTCACGACACCCAGACTGGCCGTCGAGTCGCCCTTCGTAACACCGAGAAAATCGAAAGTCTCGCCGGCGACAAGGGCTATGACGACCAATCTCTCCGGGACGCCCTCCGATCAGAGGGCGTCCCGGAGAGATTGGTCGTCATAGCCTTTGTCGCCGGCGAGACTTTCGATTTTCTCGGTGTTACGCAGGGCGACTCGACGGCCAGTTTGCGTATCGTGAGGCCAGTGTGCCGAGCAGTGAAGATCGAGGATGGCACACGAGTTTGTATCGACTATGGCCGTCGTTTTGAGCGTGGGTATGTGGGGATCCGCGGGGGGTTGG
>NZ_NHPF01000122.1:0-25513 GCF_002252925.1 Halorubrum sp. Ea8 | reverse complement strand
TCTCCTCGAATCTCTATAACACCGGACCGATACAGAGCGTGAAGTCAGCACGAATATGTGTTACCGTATCTAAATGAGCGAACGGAGAAGCACCGTCTCCGGACATTGGTCGGGAAGTGGCTTGACGATGTTGAATATCAGTGCGGCTGATAGAACCCACTCATCGGTCATTACACGACCGGTGCGAACTCATTCGGACCCGGTCGAGTGTCGTATCATGCTGAGTGACGTACTATCCGGTGTCGTCACACCGACGATACGTCGTTCCGTTCGACAGCGCTCGTAATCGCTTTCGAGCAGATTCGGTACCGGCAGTGAGTGGCGCTGAGTCGTATTCGTCTTCACCAAGGTCTGAGAGCTGTGGCACCGCTCCGGTCTCAATACCCAGATCGTGCGGGTTAGCCAGATACGCCTCTGGGTTCGAGGGCAGCGTCGTAGATGAGTTCACTTCGGTCGGCTGTTCGTTCGGAACGGACGTGTAGGCGACTCCGGTGCGAGTGAGAGCGCGCTGAACCGCACGGTCACGCCCACGAGCCAGTTGCGAGTGGTCTTCGTTCCACACGACCCGGTCGGCTCCGATACTCCTCGCAATACGACCCACGACGTCTGTCGGGTCTCCGTGCTGTATCACGAGATCACCGCCATGGCCTCGGTACCAGTCTCGAAGCTCGCGGAGCGAACCGAGCATGAACGCGACTCCCAACCCATCGGCCCGTGACAAGATCGCATCATCCAGCACGAACACCGACACCAAACGGCTATCCTCCTGTTTAGCAGCGGTGAAGGCGGTCGAAAGCGCCGGATTCGGACTTGGCTGAAGCGTACGACGGTGCCAATGCAACTGCACACATACTCATAGGGGCTTTCGGTAAGAAGGGTTGCGACGTCCGACTAACGAAACGATTCAACCTGTGGTGGACCTCCCACCTCCCCACTGAGCACACAACCGTGCAAGACACGCGTCCCTTATTCGGCAGGGCTGCTGAAGCGTATCATCATAGTGTAGATACGACCGGACGCGGTAGTGTTGAGAGTATTTTTTCTGTTCACGTGACGGCCCGGAATATCGATCCGCGCGCCGATCGCGCGATCCGCGTCTTCTCACGGATACGTCCGAATCCGAACGAAACCGAACGAATGTTGAACAACCTATAACTGCCGACGGGCCTCCTCATCGAGCATGGACGCGCGTCATCCCACTCGCAGTCGATCCGATCGCTTCCCCAGACGGCGGGTCATCGCGGCCGCGGCCGCCACCGGTGTGGGAGCACTCGCCGGCTGTCTGGGAAGTGATGGCGAATCGGGGACCGACGACGGCGGCGACACCGGCAGCGACGGCGCCGACGACGGCGACGCAGCAGGCGAGGGTTCCGATGGGTCCACGGGAGAGGCATCGGCGACCGCTTGGCGGACGACAGAGTTGACCGACGTTCTGACGGATGAGGCGTTTCGTATCGACGAACTCGAGGGACCGGTCGCCGTCCAGTCGTTCGCCGTGTGGTGCCCGAACTGCGAGCGCCAGTCGGAGTCGCTGTCCCGCGTGGACGAGTCTGTCACCGTCGTCAGTCTCAACACCGATCCCAACGAGGACGCCGAGAAGGTGCGGAACCACGCGGAAGAGAACGACTTCGATTGGCGGTTCGCCGTCGCGCCGGCGGAGATGACCCAGTCGCTGATCGACGCGTTCGGAGCGGCGGTGACCAACGCCCCGAGCACCCCGATCATCGTCGCCTGTGATGACGGCGTCGCGGAGTTCTTCTCCGGAAGCCAGCAGTCCGCCACGGAGATCGAGGCGGCCGCCGACGAGTGTTGAGATGGGGCTCGCTACAGAGATCGTAACGTCGTTCACTCTCGGCGTCGCGACGCCGCTGTCGGCCGTCTGTGTGATCCCGTTGTATCCGGGATTCCTGGCCTTCCTCTCGAACCAGGACGACGACGCGCCACCGATCGCCGTCCTCGGCGTGTTGGTGTCGATGGGCGTGATCGCCTTCATGGGTGTCGTCGGCATCCTGTTCACGACGCTCCTCGAAACGTCGCTGACGGCCGTCGTGGAGCGCGTCTCGCCGCCGGCGTTCGCCGTCCTCGCGGTGCTGGGCGTCGTGTTAGTCGCGGATCTACACCCGCAGGCCGCCCTCCCCACGGTCGAACCGCCTCAGACGCGGTTCCCGTCGCTGTCGGCGTTCGCCTACGGCGCCTTCTTCGGGGCGATCGTGTTGCCGTGTAACCCGGGGTTCATCTCGGTGTTCTTCGCTCGGGCGTTCCTCTTCTCCGATCCGCTCTCCAGTATCGCGAACTTCGGCGCGTTCGGCGTCGGGATGGCGAGCCCGCTGCTGGCGTTCGCCGTGGCCTCCGAACCCTGGCGCGACCGCGTGCTCGGCACGCTGACCGGCAACCGTCGGCTTATCAACGTCGGTACTGGCCTCGTTCTGGTCGGGATCTCGCTGTACTACCTGTTCTTCGTCTTCGAGGTCGCCGGACCGATCGGCTGACCGTTCGAGCGCTGGGGCGATCAGCTGACCGTTCGATGATGTACGTTGAAGTTTGAACGAGATAGCACCCGATTTCCCTCCGACAGACCCATCCAACACCGCGTCGTACACGCGTTGCATTTCATCTTCATCCTCGGAAGGCCTCTCGAACGAGAGTGGCCCGTCGCGGTGCGCATCGCCCGTCATGTACCGTAGAACGGACTGAAATCTCGTATTTCTTGCTCCAACGAGCTCAGTGTGGCTGATCTCAGTCGCGTGTACGGTTCTATTCGACTTTGGACTGAGAGGAAGCGGTTGCTGAAGACAGAGGCAGTAGTCAGTATACCATGATTTTGGAGCAAATTTTTCTCAGCGCAGATGTGAGACACTGCCATGACAGATAGCAGTGAAGAGTCATTTAACGAATACATCCGTGGCAGAGGCCGGAGCCGATGACTGAACGAAGCGCACGCGATGAACCCGCAAGAGGGTCGAGCGACCACGCTGAACTGCTGTCAGAACTGGAGTCACACGAGCTTGTGCTCGCAGCGGACACTGTTGACGCGACTGACTCGTCGATGTTCGAGGTCCAGCAGACGGACGCCGACGGTACTTTTCCACAGTCGGTCGCGAGCGGTGGGCCGACGCCAACGGGCGTTATTTTGTGGACGCGAATCGCGCCGAACGCCTTTGATTCCGAGCTACCGCTCGGTGTGCAGGTGGCGACCGACGCGAGCTTCGACGATATCGTCTATGACGGTGCTGTGACCGACGCAGAGACGATCCGGGCTCACGATTACACCGTTAAGATCGATCTCAACGGCCGTCTCGACCCCGACTCAGAGTACGCCTACCGGTTTGTCTACGACGGTGTCGCGACGCGAACGGGTTGGTGTCAGACGCTTCCGCGACCGGACGATTCCCCGGAATCAGTGCGCTTGGCCGTGCTCACTTGCCAAGACTATCTCAATGGCTACTATCCGGCGTATCACTACGTCGCCGAGGAGGACGTCGACTTCATCGTTCATCTGGGGGATTTCATCTACGAATCAGACTCGGGCGCGTTCAAGGGATTGGGCTCCTACGAGTATCCCGACCGCGAGAAATCCCTGCCCAGCGGCCACGATCACGCTCACTCACTGCAGGACTACCGGTACCTCTACCGGACGTACCGGGCCGACGAGTTCCTGCAGGAGGCGTTAGAGTCGCACACGCTGATCGCCGGCTGGGACGACCACGAGATGGTTGACGACATCTACTGGGACAGCGAAACCAACGCCCCGACAGGGAACCACCCTCGCGGAGACGACCCCGAGTTCATGACGCGACTCGTCGCCGACGCGATTCACGGGTGGTGGGAGTACATGCCAGCCCGCGTAGAGTATGACCCGTCCGGTGAATCATTACAGGAGCGGTTCAAACTGTGGCGGGAGATTCAGTTCGGCGACCTGGTCGACCTGGTGATGACCGACGAGCGCCTCTTCCGCGATCCCCCCCGCGAAGCGATACCGACTGTGGACAACGTCGGCCCACACCGTGAGCCTCCAGGACGGACGATGCTCGGCGACGAGCAACGCGAGTGGCTGTTGGATACCGTCACCGACTCCGACGCGACGTGGACCGTCTGGGCCGACGAGGTGTTGACGATCCCGTTCCGTCTCGGGTCAGGGCCGCTCTCTGTCTATCCCGTCCAAGGTGGCTGGGACGGATACACACGGGAACGTCAGCGGATCGCCGAGAGGATCGCTGCGTCCAGCGTCGACAATTTCGTCACTGTCACCGGTGACATGCACAGCTACATCGCGGGCTATCAGCAAACATCGTACCCCGGCCGGGTGACCGGCGGCGAGGGCGTCGCCCAAGGGGAGCGGTTCGGCGTCGAGTTCATGACTCCGGCGATCACGTCGATCAACATCGCCGAGGCACTCCACCTCACTCGCGGTTTACGCAGGAACCTGACCGAACCGCTCGTCTCGAATCTCGTGCCCGCGATGAATCCTCACATCGAATTCTTCGACGGCCACAACTGGGGGTACTCCGTACTGGAGTTCGGGCACGAGGAGTGTCGGTATATCGGCTACGCCGTCGACAAGACCGACGACTCCCCTGACGCCGACCGAGACGTGCTGGTCGCCTACAGAGTTCCGGAGGGAGTCATCGATCTGACCGACGTGACTGACCAGCACCGAGCGTGAGTGTCAGCCACCACAAAATTTTCACAGAGTAAACCATAGTTCCGTTAAAATATACAATAGTTTATAGAAATTGACTGATGATTACAGAGAATAGATTCAGTAGATGACAAGTACAGAGGGATCACATATCGATAGACTTCCAGTACAGTGCTAACTCGATTGTCAGGCCCCTAGATCAACAGACACGTGCGAAGTGGAAGAACTAACTTTACTCGCCAGCCTCAACACCAACAGATGGCGTACGAGTACACCGGCGACGTCCACGAAGAGCTCGTCGAGTCCTATCGAGCAGGCGAATCGTCCCTCCCGAGTGACACCTCGCGGGTCTATCCTCCCCGCGATTCTCTGCGTGATGAACCACCTCTCCTCAAACAGCTCCTGTTTCCCCGATGCTGGAACGCGACGGAGCTGCTGGACGATCCCGACGAAACTCGTGCCCGCCTGACCGAGCTCGGCAGCTGCATACACACGGGTATCACGGCCTATTCGGATCGTGACGCAGACGATTTGACCGCGATCGTCGAACGGACGCTCGACCGGTTGCCGGCGATTCGACGGACCCTCGAAAAGGATGTCGAGGCCGCGTATAAGGGCGATCCCGCAGCAAAGAGCAACTGTGAGATCATCCGGTCGTATCCCGGATTCCACGCGATCATGACCCACAGGGTGGCGCACATCCTCTACGAGGAGGACAGCTTCGAGTACGCTCGCGAACTCGCCGAGTACTCGAAGGTCGAGACGGGCATCGACATCCATCCAGGTGCGGAGATCGGTGAGTATTTTTTCATCGACCACGGGACCGGGGTCGTCATCGGCGAGACAGCGACGGTCGGCGACTGGGTCCGGATCTACCAGAACGTCACTCTCGGCGCACTCCACTTCGAGGAGGAAGAGGGTGAGGACCACATGCTGGCGAAAGATTATAAGCGTCATCCCGACATCGGCGATCACGTCGTCATCGGTGCCGGAAGCAACGTACTCGGGACGATAGAAATCGGCGACCACGTGAGCATCGGTGCGAACGCCTGGGTGACCGACGACGTCCCGGACGACACGAGCGTGTTCATTTCGGATCACCCCGATCAGGAGCAGAAATCGAACAGGTAGTGGCTTCGGAGTTCACGGACAGTACGCGACACAACTCGGTTACGAAGCGCCGTCTCGTGTTCAAGACCGGGTCGAGGCTGCAAGGACGGCTCATACCCTTTGATTTGGCGGATTTCGGGCACCGCCGGTTGGCACGGATCTGCGAGAATGACGGCTACTTCGTCAGCCGACTGAAACAGAACGCAAACCCGGTGATAACAGAGGAACTCCGCGAATACCGTGGCGACGCCATTCGCTTGGAGGGAAAACAGATCCACAACGTTGTAGACGATCTCTACCGCACGTGTATCGACGTAGAAGTGGACGTAGAGTTCAAACTGGAACCGTACAACGGCACCCGCTCGTTAGATACGAGGCGATTCCGCGTCGTCGGCGTCCGCAACGAGGACGCCGACGACTATCACCCGTACATCACGAACCTCCCACGAGAAGAGCTTCTCCCGTCGGATCTAGCAACCCTGTACCGGTGCCGGTGGGAGGTAGAGCTGCTGTTTCGTGAACTCAAGACGCAATACGAACTAGATGAGTTCGACACGGCTGACCCAGCGGTTGTTGAAATTCCAGTGTACGAAGCGTTGCTCTCACTGCTCATAAGCCGTGATTTGCTAGGGTTAGTCACCGAGGTAGCAGATGATGAGGTCGTCTTCCCACCAGAACGCTGAGCGGTGACCGTCCGGTCGCACGCCCAGATCATTCTCTCGAACTCGGTGCGTTCTTGGGATACACCCCACAGCCACTGGTTAAGCGGTTGATCGAAGACGCTCAAAAGATCCATCAGCAACGGCCGATCCTTCGGGAAACGCTCGCTACCGCAACGCAACCGAGGTGTGTCTTAACTAAAGACGAATGCGCTGTTCCCTATACACCTCATCGATCAGTTGACTGCCTGCGCTGATGAACTCGGTGTGACGATGCGAATCGTTTCAGAAGATATCAGCGAGAATCGCTACGACTGCTGGCAGAGGCCGGAACGTAAATCAGTGGAATGCAAGTACAGAAGGCCGGTCAACACGGAAGAACAGTTCCAGAGATTAATGAGTGATCACGGTACCTAATACTCTCTCCACGTGTCCGCTGTTAGGGGAAATACACGCATCATCGGGTGCTGGCTGACTTCAGCTTTCGTGGTCCGCGAGGACATCACGGATCGATTCGGTGATGATGTTCATACCGACGGTTGCCTGACGCTGCGTCAGTACGAGCGGTGGGAGCAGGCGAAGCACGCTTTTGTGACGCCCGGCGTACCAGACAAGAACGCCTCTGTGGTAACACTCGCGTTGGATCGACTCGACGAGTGATTTCGAGGGTTCGCCGTCCACTTCGAACTCGACGCCGGTAAACTGTCCTTTGCCACGGACGTCGACGACCTCATCGACGTCCTCGGCGAGTTCGCGGAACCGCGATCGGATGTATTCCCCGACGTCCGTCGCGTGATCGAGGAGGTCGTGCGACTCGATGTATTCGATCGCGCGCGTCCCGCCGACAAATGCGGGGACGTTACCGCGGAATGTACCCACATGACCGCCCGCCCCCCACGTGTCGTACTGTTCGTGGTACATCATCGCACCGATGGGGAGCCCAGAGCCGCCGATCCCCTTCGCCATCGTCATCGCGTCCGGCGTCACACCCCAGTGCTCGGCCGCGAACCACTCGCCGGTGCGACCGAACCCAGTCTGAATCTCATCGAAAATAAGTAACGCGTCGTTGTCGTCCGCGATATCGCGAAGTCCATTTAGGAATCCCTCGGGCGGAACGACGACGCCACCTTCCCCTTGGATCGGCTCAACCCAGATCCCTGCGGGCGATTCGTGTCCGCCGTACGGGCTCTCGAATTTTCGTTGTACAGCGTCGAGCGCACGGGCACAGGAGCCGGCTTGACAGCAGTCAGCTGCGGGACAGAACGGCTCCACATCGCCGGTCGGCCCCGACTCGGTCGGATTCGGGAAGGGGACGTGGACGGCGTCAGCTAACAGTGGACCGTACCCCGTTTTATATGCCTTTCCTGCGGTAAGGCTGAGTGCGCCGGCCGTCGTACCGTGATACGACCCCTCGAAGGCGAGCAAGCCGTGGCGGCCAGTATTATGTTTGGCGAGCTTGATTGATCCCTCAATCGCGTCGCTGCCGCTTGGTCCACCGAAAATAACCTTGCTGTTTCCGCCGAGACCGTTGGGTGCGATATCGTTGAGCCGTTCAATAAATTCAATCCGGGCCGTGGTCGGGAAGTCCACGGTATGGGTGAGCTTCTCGAGTTGGTCTTGGACCCCTTCGAGGACGTATGGGTTAGAGTGCCCGACGTTCAGCACGCCGATTCCAGCAAAGAAGTCCAAGAACGTGTTTCCGTCGACGTCCCTGATGGTCGCTTCTTTGGCCTCCTCAAGCGCGACCGGTATGCGACGCGGGTATGCGACTGCGTTGCTGTCGATCTCCCGCTGTCGCTTCAGTAACTGTTTCGATTCTGGCCCGGGAACCGTCCCCACGTCTGGCTCCATGGAAAAGTGTATTTCGTCGATTGGTGGGCTTGTTACCATATTTTGCGAATTTTCCGAGAGCATTTATATTTGATGTTTATCCGATTTTTATGACAAAAAACGGATTATATCCATACTTTTGCCAGCTAGCTTGAATACCATTCAATAATTCAGATAACCGATACTGGCACGTAGTCCATTGGGTACACTCATATTCAACGTGAACGTTGGCAATACTACACCAAACGCAGTCCGTCAGATCGGATTAGCCGATTGCTCTTGGGTGAGCGCTTCGACGAGTGTGTCCTGTTCGAAGTCGTTTATCGGGTGTCGTTCGTTCTTCACCGTCGAAATGACGAACTTCGAGCTGGTTCGCTGGATCTGGTCGATAGCCTCGTAAGAGTCAACGACTGACTCAACCATCGCACGGTCCGTAACGTGCCCGATGACGATGAAGTCCGTATCGCCCATAGTAAAGTACACCTGATTAATACCCTCAACGTTCGCGAGTTTCTCGCCGACAATATCGTGGTACCCCTCGTCGAACTCCGCGTAGACCTCGCTGATAATCGTGAGCGAGAGTCCCAACTTGGAGAGATCAATGTCAAACAAGTCGTTTTTGATGACTCCCCGTTCCCGTAGTTGGTTAAGTCGATAGTGGACTGTTGATTTGGGAATGCTTGTGTATTTGTGTATCTCTCCGGGGCTAGTGGTTCCTTCTGACAACGCCGTTTTGAGAATCTGAATATCCTTTCGGTCCATGGTGAGTAATCCCGTGTTCCCCACTACGTCCACGAGTTTAAATTGTATCGAGTGTCGTCAGTATTAAATCTTGTTTATATGTTGGACTGTATCTAGGTTTTGGGGGAGATTTGAATCTCGTTTATAGGAAACGACGGGATGGAGAGCTGATACCAATGAACACTCTGAGTTGGAGCGCGCCAGCTTCGTTCGATAAATACATAAAATATTGACTGGTATCCGATCTAGACAGTTTCTAGTGGATAGTAAGCAATATTTATTAGCTTACCGAGACATCGAACGAACATGTTGTGTAGCCGGGGGCCAATGCTCACCATCGACGTAGACAGTCATGAAACCAGTAAGACTTCGATTGGATCGATTCAAGAGCGGTACGTCGGGGGACGAGGAGTCGGGACCCGCGTGGCACACGAACGGATCCCGTTTGATGTTGACCCACTCGGTCCCGAGAACCGACTCGTGTTCACCACGGGACCGATGCAGACGTCGAACATGAGTTTCACCGGCCGGATGAACTGCACCGGGGTTTCGCCACTGACCGACGGGTTGTTGTCGAGCAACGCGGGTGGCTTCATGTCCCGGAACTTCGCTGATACGGGGTACGGCGCCGTCGAACTCACCGGGGCGAGCGAGGAGTTGGTCGCTGTTCACGTCCGCGACGATGGCGTCGAGTTCGAGGAAGTCGATCACCTCACCGGCGCGACCGTCCCAGAGACGGTCGAGTATTTTGAATCCCAGCGGGGCATCACGAGCGATCAGACGGCTGTAATAGGTCCTGCGGGCGAGAATAAGGTGCGATTCGCCTCGATCATGACTTCAGAAGAGCGCGCCTTCGGGCGCGGTGGACTCGGTGCTGTCATGGGCGCGAAGGGAATCAAGGCCGTGACCTTCGGCGGGGACAGTGCTCCAGAGATTAACATCCCCGCAACTCAAGCGGAGATTCACCGAGAGGCCGCGACTGCGGACGACATCATGAAAGAGCAGGGGACGGTGGCAGCCATGGATTTGGCAAACGAGGTAAACGGTCTGCCATCTTACTACTTTTCCGAACAGCAGTTCGAGGGCGTCGAGGGCATCAACGGTGCGGCAGTCGCCGACAAGAAGTACAAGAAAGGGACCTGTTCGGCCTGTGCCTTCGCCTGCAAGTTGCCGACAAAAGATGAGGCGGCCGGTGTCGAGACCGAAGGGCCAGAGTTCGAAGTCGCGATGGCTTTCGGGTCCAACTCCGGCGTCGATGACATCGTTGAAGTCATGAAGTCTAACGAGCAATGTGACCGCTACGGCATGGACGCCATCTCAGCAGGTAACTCGGTAGCGGCCTATCTCGCTGCCGAGGACGAGTTCGGAAACACCGAGCTGATCCACGACACAGTCAAAAAAATCGCTCACCGCGAAGGAATTGGCGACACACTCGCAGAGGGGATTGACCGCTTCCATGAGGAGATTGGCGTCGAAAACTGGTCAGTCAAGGGAATGGACTTTGCCGCCCACGAGGGACGGGTCCTCAACGGACAGGGGCTATCATACGCGACCGCGAACCGCGGCGCCGATCATATGTATTCGACGTTCTACTCGGTCGAGTACCCCTTCGTTGAACCGGATGAGGCGCTCGAACCCGAAGGAACCATCGGGAAATCCGAGACTCTCGTTGACCGCGAGGACCTCATGGCGTTCAACGATAGCGGCGTCATCTGCAAGTTTTCCCGGAGCTACATGAGTCCCGAGCGCTACGAAGCGCTGTTCGGCGTCGACTATGAGGATCTGCTGGAAGTCGGTTCCAGGACGGTTACATTAGAACGACACTTCAACAATCAGCGTGGCTTCGACCGCGACGACGACAAACTGCCGTACGACCTCCCGGACTTCGAGGCCGCACTCGACGAGTATTACGAAGTGCGTGGCTGGAACGACGGCCTCGTCCCAGAAGACGCGCTCCCAGAGGAGTACGGGCAGCGTTCCATTGGTGTCTGACCGGTATACGAAAGAACAGTAGCGACACAGACCGTTCGGCTTCGGTCCGTCACTATTGAACCTCGTTCATATAACGAAATAGTACATGATAAAAATACAAATACTGTGCTTGGCAGTAGATATTACACGTTCAGTGGGTTATTATGACTGATGAACATGACATGAGCGGAAACACATGACGAAGAACAGAGACGGCACCCAATTCGAAGAGCAGATGTCCGTGGATAGGGACGCCGAGATTGAACTCGCGTACACGGGACGTGATACGTTCCTGAAAGGCGACAGCCGAGACGTGACGGATCTGGAGGGGTTTGATGTCGGGGTCTTGGGAGTGCCCTACGACGGCGCACTGAGCAATCGACCGGGCGCGCGCTACGGGCCGAGAGCGATACGCAGAGCCAGCGCTTGGTGGGCGTACCTCTCCGAGTACAAGGGCGGCCTCACGAACGTGAATACCCGGGCGCAGGTCGACTTCTCCGATCTCCGCGTGGCGGACTGTGGCGACGTCCCGGTCTTACCGATGGACCGAGAGCGCACCGCGGAGCGTATCGAATCCCGTGTTTCATCGATCGCCGAGCAGGCGTTTCCGGTGATACTCGGCGGCGATCACTACTGTACTTACCCGTCGTTCCTCGGTGTCGCGCGTACGATCGACGCGGACTCGGTCGGACTCGTTCAGATCGACGCCCACAGCGACACCGTCACTGAGAGCCCGGTGTTCGGGGAGCACTATCACGGGTCAAGCACACGCCTGATCGCCGAGTCGGAGTGGTGCGAGTACGACGCGATCAGTCAGGTCGGCATTCGGGGATACGAGGGCCCCGACTTCTTCGAGTTCGTCGACGACGTCGGCCTCTCTGTTTTTACCCAACGCGAGGTCCGCGAGCGCGGCGTCGCCGATGTCGTCACTGACGCCATCGAGGCGGCCGCGGCGGAAACAGACGCCGTCTACCTCACCTTCGATATCGACTCAGTCGACCCGAGCGTCGCGCCGGGGACCGGAACGCCGGAACCCGACGGGCTTTCGGCGCATCAGGCGCTAAAGATAATGGAAATCGCGGGCACGCACCCGGATATTGCGGCCGTTGATCTCATGGAGGTCTCGCCGGAGTATGACCCGACAATGTCGACTCAAATCCTCGCGGCCAGCGCACTCGTGACCCTCCTCGAACGGCAGTTCGCGGAGAAGTAGGTGAGAGGATACGAGACCGGATCAGTCGAGGATAATTCTACAGGCCTCTGTCGGGAAGCTGACGGTTACCTCATCGTCCTCTGCGAAGTTTGTTGTTTCCTCGTTGATCTGGCGCTCGACCTCGAAGTGTTTGCCGTTGACGTCGATCCGATACAGCTTCAGCGATCCTTTGTAAATCGTGTCGAGGATGGTCCCAGTCCATTCGTTGGCGTATCCGCTCGAGTCATCGTACGGTTTGAGGACAACTTCCTCCGGTCGAACCGACACGGCGGCAGACCGCCCACTGTCGTCGGCACTATGCGGGATTGAGACTGTGAACCGACCGTCATCGGTCTGAAGTGACATTCCGTCGTTGGAGATAGTTCCCTCGAAGAGGTTCGTTTCCCCGATGAAGGTGGCGACAAACTGTGTCTCCGGCGACGTGTACAGTTCGTCAACCGGCCCGATCTGCTCAATCTGTCCGTCGTTCATTACGGCGATACGGTCGGACATCGTTAGCGCCTCTTCCTGGTCGTGGGTGACGTAGATGAACGTGATCCCGAGTTCCTCTTGGATATCTTTGAGCTCGACCTGCATGTGCTGTCTAAGCTTCCGGTCGAGGCTCGCGAGCGGTTCGTCGAGGAGGAGCACGTCGGGTTCACGGACGACGGCTCGGGCCATCGCGACGCGCTGTTTCTGTCCGCCCGACAGCTCTGTTGCTTGGCGGTCTTCGTACCCCGAGAGTTCGACCATCTCCAGAGCGTCTGCGATCCTGGTCTCACGTTCGTCCTCGGGGACACCGTCCATCTCTAGTCCGAACGAGATGTTCTCACCGACAGTCATGTGCGGAAACAGGGCCCACTCCTGGAACACCATCGACGTGTCGCGGCTGTTCGCGGACTGCGCGGTTACGCGCTTCCCACTGATGGCCACGTCTCCATCAGTCGGTGTCTCGAGCCCGCTGATCATCCGCAACGTCGTGGACTTTCCACACCCTGACGGCCCGAGTAGCGTCAGGAACTCGCCCGATTCAATCTTGAGGTTCACGCCGTCGACGGCGACGAGGTCCCCGAACTCCTTCCGGAGGTTCTGCAAGTGGACCGATCCTCGCTTGAAGTCGCCCTCCGATCCGGTTCTATCGGATTCCGTCCGTTTAGTCCCCGAATCCTGCGTGTTGTTGCTCTCGCTCACCGTCATTTGTAGATATTCATTTCTCTCATACGGTTACACGGTTACATATCACTTTGCGATTTCGCCCGTTCCCACATGTTCGTCCAGTCCTCGGTCATATCGGAGAACTCGTAGGGCGTGGTCTGTGCGGCGATCTCTTCGGCGGCGTCGAATCCGTCCTCGGAGAACATCAGCGCAGACTGCTCCTCGGCGCTGAACATGTCGAAGGACTCGGTGTTGACCGGGGGACTCTTGGCGGCCGGCTCCCAAGAGATGCTCTTCTGTCCTTCGGGGCTGACAACGGTCCTCATGAACTCTTTGGCCAGTTCTCGGTCGGTCGGATTTTTGACCATACACATCCCCTCGGTCCACTGCATCCCGCCCTCCTCGGGCAGCACGACGCTGACCCAGTCGGCGCCGCCGGCTCGCAGCTCGGACATCGTGAAGTTCCCGACAGGAGACATGACGATGTCGTTCTGGTTGAACGCCTGCCGGATGGCGCTGGTCCCGCTGTAGATGGCCTCGAACTGGTTGAACATCTGGACGAGGTGGTCCTCGATGTCGCTCAGCTCCTCGTCGCTCTGTTCGAAGGGGTCGTACCCGAGCGTTAATGCGATCTTCGGGATGTTCCAGGTCGGCCAGTCCATGATGCCCATCTTGCCGGAGTACTGGCCGTCGGGGCCACCCGTCCAGAGGACGTCGTAGGACTGGTAGTGGTCCGCTTCGACCTCGTCAGTGTTGACCGTCAGCGTGTCCCAGCCCCACCGCGTCGGGAGCGCGTACATCTCGTCATCGTACTCGAACGACGAGAACGGCCACTGGAACCGCGGGATGAAGTTACTCATCGCCGAGAAGTCGTCCGAGTTGAGGGGTTCGATCGTCCCCGCCTCCGCGTGGCGCTGGGCCCACGTGTTGTTGACCGTCAGGAGGTCGTAGTCCTCCGTCCCGCCGCTCTGGAGGTTGTTCAGCGCCTCGGAGTCGCTGGAGACGAGGCTGATGCTGACCGTCGCGTCGTTCTCCTCTTCGAACTTGTCAACGATGGTGTCGGTCCCGTATCCTTCCCAAGTCAGGACGTTGATCTCCGTGGCGCTCCCGCCGCTGGAGAAACACCCCGCCAGCGCCGCCGTCCCGACCGCGCCTGACGCCTGCACAAAGCGACGCCGGGAAAATCCTGTGTGACCGTGTCCTGCCGTGCGTTTCGTTTTCGGTTTCTCGTCCGTCATATCTGTTCCATGGAGGCATGGAGAGCCAGGGGTTATAGTATTTCCGCATATAGTACATATTTGCTTGGAATTGTACGACACTATCCGATAGGATTGGAGATTATTAATTCATATCTCACACCGGTTTCCTTTCGACCTCTTTCCGTCCCGGTATCGCGAACCGTTCTGGCCGACTCGCGGCGACGTTCATCGACGGTTAGGAGCGGTGTACGAAACTTCTGAACGAGGACGGGGTGGACCGGAACATATATCGGGTGGAGTTCAGTAAGGTGTGGCCATGGTAGAGATCACAGACAAAATAAATAGTAAAGTTCGGACGATAACTAACCGGATACCTATCTCGGACACGTTCCTCGTCACCGGCGGTCCGATACTGCTATTGGAGATGCTGCTTTTCCTCGGACCGATCTTGATCATGTTCTACATCGCCGTGATTCAGATGGAGAACTTACAGCTGGTTCACGAGCTCTCGCTGCAGAACTACGTCGAGGTGTTCTCGGGGGCCGCGAACATAGAGGCGATCAAGAACACGGTGTTCCTATCCATGCTGACGACATTCACCGCGGCGGTCGTCGCGTACCCCTTCGCCTACTACATCGCGCGACACGGCGGCCGGTTCAAAAATCAGCTCTTGATCCTGGTGATGATCCCGTTCTGGACCAACTACATCGTTCGGGTGTACGGCTGGCAGATCATCCTCGGGTCGGAGGGGATCATCAACTCGCTGTTAATCTGGTTAAACGTCATCAACGAGCCGATCGGCTGGCTGTTGAACACAAACTTCTCTATCTGGCTCGGGTTGACCTACCTCTGGCTGCCGTTTATGATCCTCCCACTGTACGCCAGCCTAGAGAAGATAGACGAGACTCTGATCGAGGCCGCCTACGACCTCGGCGCGACGAGACGAGCCGTGTTCAAGCGGGTTATCCTCCCGCTCTCGATCCCGGGGCTCGTCGGCGGGACGATCTTCGTGTTCATCTTCAGCATGGGCGCGTACATCGTGCCGGCGATGATCGGCGGCGGGCAGCTGTTCGTCGGAACCAGAATCGCACACGAGTTCGGCATCGGCGGGGACTGGGCGCAGGGCGCGGCCCTCGGGAGCGTCCTGATGATCGTCGTCGCCGGGACGCTGTGGTCACTGATGGGCTACACTAACATGGAGGAGATGTTCTAACGATGAGTCACGACACCGAACCCACCGCCCAGCGGGCGGGCGAGACCCCGAACCAGTCGCGATTGGACCGGTATCTGAGCGTCGGCGCGACCGTCGCCGAGCGCTACTGGCTCCCCGTCTGGGCGGTGCTCGTCTTCGCGTTCCTCTTTGCGCCCATCGTCATCCTGATCCTGTTCTCCTTCGAGCAGGGGACGTTCTCCTCGCTCCCCTGGAACGGGTTCACGACCCAGTGGTACTCGGAGATGCTGAGCGACAACCGGCTCATACAGTCCACGTTCAACAGCCTCCAAGTCGCGGCGAACGTCACCGTCGCGGCGACAATACTCGGGACGCTCGGCGCTATCGCACTGGTCCGCGGCCAGTTCCGTCGGAAGGGCCTATTCCGCGCGATCATCATCGCGCCGATGACGATCCCCGGACTCATCCTCGGGATCGCCCTGCTCATCTGGTTCAACGTCATCGGGATGAACACCTCGCTGCTGACCGTGATGCTCGGGCAGCTCGTCTTCGTCACCCCGTTCGTCGTCATCACGGTGAGCGCCCGGCTCAGAGGGTTCGATCCGGAGCTGGAGGAGGCGGCCCGCGACCTCGGGGCCTCCAAGTGGCAGACCTACCGGCGCGTCACGCTCCCGCTGTTGATGCCCGGCATCGTGAGCGGGGCGCTGTTCGCGTTCACTCTCTCGTTCGACGACTTCCTTATCGCGTTCTTCACCAGCGGTCCGAACAACACGCTGCCGATCTACATCTGGTCGAAGATCCAGCACGGCACGGACCCGGTCATCAACGCGATCAGCGCGATGGTGCTGCTGTTCAGCATCACGCTCATCGTCATCAGCCAACTGATCAGCCGGTAGCGACGCCGGGTTTCCTCGCTCCGGGACCCGGACGCCCGTCCTCCGCCGTAATCTACCGGCCGTTCTGGCAGATCTCAACGAAGTTTTCGATGGTTTTGGCGGCCGTACACTCGGAGAAGTCGTGGCCGCCGCGCGACCAGTCACTCGGGTTCCCCTCGACGCGCTCGGTAAACTCGGGATGATACTGGACGGTCCAGACCGGCTCGGTCTCATGACGCGTACAGAAGTGCTCGCTGTAGTCGGTCGTCGCGATCGTACGAAGGTCGCGACCGAGTTCGGTCACGAGATCGGAGTGGAGCACCGGGACGATCGGCTCGACGCCCGAGAGCACGGGGTCGTCGCCCGTGACCGTCATCTCCACGAACGTCGCTCGGCGTCGATCCTCTCGAACCTCGCCGCCGAGCGCGTAGTTGACAAGCTGGTGGCCGAAACAAATCCCCAGCAGCGGCACCGACGCGTCGATACACTCTCGAACGAGTCGTTGCTGGCGATCGAACACCTCATTATCAGTATCGTACACGCTGGCTGTGCTCCCGCTGATAATGATCCCGTCGTATTGAGTCGGATCGTCGACGTCCGGGCCCTCCAAGGCGACGCGATACTCGCTGTCGCCGGCGATCCGATCGATCTCGGGACCGAGGTACCGGTATTCGGGCTGGACTTCGTCGTCCAGAACGAGTACAGTCATTATCAATATTTGCGAACCCGGTACAATAAATCATTTCACCTGTCGTTCTGCGTCCGATTCACCTGTCGTTCTGCGTCCGAACCCGGACCGGACGCGTCGCGCGGCTCCAGACGCGTACTCGGCGATCGACAGCGCAGACTCGGCCGCGTCGTCGAGGACAGGCCCGCTTGTACATTCTTTCGACCGACGCCGGCGACGCGGCGGTTAATTCGGACCAAATCTAAATTTTTCGCGCATTTACAGACTGTGTCTTTCCAAATATTGTAAATCGGAATAATAAACAAACGATTAAGTAATGGGGCACCAACCTCTCAACATGGACCTGTGGGACGACTACGAGGCAACGTACCGCGAACGGACCGGGGGCAGCCAGGCGGCGTTCGAACGGCTGCAGGAGGACGTTCCCGCCGGCGTCGCAAGCACGTATCGGGCGTGGAATCCGTATCCGTTCGTCGTGGACCGCGCAGAGGGAGCGTACCTCTACGACGTCGACGGGAACAAATATCTCGACTTCGATATGAACAACGGAGCGGCGATGGTTGGCCACGCTCACCCGACGGTGACTGAAGCCGCGAGCGACCAGTTGCACGACGGGACGCTGTTCACTCACCCGCACGAGTTGCTCGGAGAGGCGGCCAGCGCGATCAAGGATCGCTGGTCGATGATGGACAAGGTTCGCTTCACCAACAGCGGGACCGAGAGCACGATGCACGCGATGCGGGTCGGACGCGCCTACTCGGGCCGAGACACGGTCCTGAAGATCGAAGGAGCGTATCACGGCGTCCACGACTACGTACTCATCAGCAAGGCCCCGCCGAAGGGTCAGGTCGGCCATTCCAAGCGACCGAACAAGGTCGTAGAGAGCGACGGTATCCCGGCGAAAACGGCCGAGACCGTCGAGGTCGCCCCATTCAACGACCTCGACGCGGTCGAGTCGATCCTCGAGGACCACGTCAACGAGATCGGCGCGCTCATCGTCGAACCGATCGTTCTGGCGAAAGGGGTCACTCAACCGTACGACGACTTCCTGCAGGGGCTTCGGGAGCTCTGTGACGAGTACGGGATTGTATACATTTTCGATGAGGTCAAGACGGGCGTGAAAGTTGCGCCTGGTGGTGCCGCCGAACACTACGATGTCGAACCAGACCTTGTGACGCTCGCTAAGAGCATCGGCGGGAATTTCCCAGTCGGTGCCTTCGGCGGCCGTGAGGAGATCATGTCTGTCATCGAGGACGGGACAGCCCACTACGGAACCTACAATGGAAACCCGCTCGTCGCACGTGCTGTCGAGACCGTCCTAAACGACGTACTCACCGAGGAGGCCTACGACCACGTCAATCGACTAGGACAGCGACTTGCGGACGGGTACGAGGAGATCATGGCTGATAATGGGATCGAGGGACGCGTCGAAAACGTCAACTCAATCGGCATGGTCCTGTTCACCGACGAACCGGTCGAGGATTACCGAGATTATTTAGAGCACATCGATGTCGAGTTCCACGAGAACTACTGGTTCGGGATGCTCAACCAGGGTGTTCTCCCGCATCCCCATGACGCGTCCCAGCAGTGGACTATTTCGGTCCAACACGAGGACGAACACATCGATCAGCATCTCGAAGCCTTCGAGAACATCGCTCCACGACTTGCCGACGAGCAGGCCTGAAACGGATCTACAGCGTCCCAACGTACTGCGCCCGCTCCCACTCCGTCACCGTTTCACCGAACGACCGGAGCTCTCTGCGTTTGCTCGCCGCGTACCCTCGAATCAGGTCGCCGAGTAGGTCCGCCATAGCATCGTTTGCTTCGGGCGCTGCCAGCGCTTCTCTCGGTGACTGGGGAAGCAAGTCACCATCATCCGTTGGCGGCCCAGGATCGAGGTCTCGTCTGATCCCGTCGTATCCGGGCGCTAGCGTCGCAGCGGCGACGAGATACGGATTCGCGTCGGCAGTCGGAATCCGGTTTTTCGATGCGTGTCGTGCCCGAGGGAACCCTGATCGACGCGGTACGGTCGTCATCCCCGCAGCAGGCGCTGTGCGGTGCGAACCCGTCCGGTTTGTATCGATTGAATGCGTTTACACTCCCACCGCTCGGGATCCCTCCGCCATCAGGCGGAGGAGGATGTCAATCATTGAGTCCACGTCTGGCTCAGTGACGAACGTCCACGCCCAGTGTTGGTCTCCGTCAACCGGAAAGCCTGTTTCGTCACAGTAGACGACTTCATTCCCCCGAATCTTCTCATTGACATCGTTGAATGCGGGTCGCAGCCGGTCCGCGACCCGCGTGGTCAAGTTGTAGTTCGTCTAGTGGAAGATCGGAAGATCAAGCTCCCAGTCAAGCAGCTTGGCCTGCTTCCGGTTTGGCAGTCGTTGATGGAACCGACCGAGAGCGGTTTGGGTAATAAGTACCCTAACGAGGAGTGGTCCCCGGATACACCGGCGGGGCGGTACGTCGAAGCAGCATTTCTGTATTACGCTAGTATCCCGTACTGCCGCGTAGAACGAAGAGTCAAACGCCCGTACGAAGTGATGAGTAAGGGGAATTACCGCCAGACGGGCCTGTTTGACTCAGGTCCCGACTACCATTCGACCGTCGCAATCGACGGTTCGATTGAATTTCTATATCGTCTTCACGTACTGGTCGCGTTCCCAGTCGGTGACGTGATCCCGGAACGCCTGCAGCTCGCACCGCTTCGAGGCTGTGAACATACGGACGAAGTCTTCGCCGAGGAGTTCGACAAGCGCGTCGTCCGTCTCAAGCGCCCGAAGGGCAAGCTCGGGCGAACGAGAGAGTTCGGGGCGGTCGCCGGTCGGATCATTCTCGATTGGCGCCGTTGGCTCCAGCTCACGTCGGAGCCCGTCGAGGCCTGCGGCAATCGTCCCGGCGATGACGAGGTAGGGATTGGCGTCAGCGCTGGCAATCCGTCCCTCCAGACGGGCATCTCCCGGTGGGACGCGAACCGCAGTCATTCGATTATCGTACCCCCACGAGGCGGTGTAAGGGACGAACGAGTTCGGCTCGAACCGCTTGAATCCATTTATGTTCGGCGTGCCGAGCGCGACCAGCGAATCGGCGTGTTCCATTAGGCCGCCGACGAAGTGGCGGCCGCGCTCAGAGAGCGTACCGCCCGCGTCGGCCTCGAAGACGTTCTCCCGGTCGTCGAACGCACTCACGTGGATGTGATAGCCACTACCAGATTGGTCGGCGAAGGGTTTGGCCATGAACGTCGGCCACTGATCGAAGCTCCTGCCAACCTGCTTGACGAGCCGCTTGAAATCGAAGGTCGTTTCCGCCTGTTCCAGTGGTCTGCCGTAGTCGAACAGCACTTCGAACTGGCCGGGGCCGTGCTCGTGGTGAATCGCCGTGAGATCGATTCCGTAGTCGCTAGCCCATTCGACGAGCTGGTCGTAGAAGTCAGAGATCTCTTCCGTCGCCCACGAGACGCATTCGAAGCTGCCGTCTGTAGCCGGGACGTAGTTGCCATCGGGACCCTCTTCGAGGAGGTAGAATTCGAGTTCGCTCCCGCTGTAGAAGTCGAATTCGAAGTCGTTGGCCGAGAGCACCGATTCCAGGACCGCCCGCGGCGAGCACGCTAGTCGCTCACCCTCGTGGTAGTACGCGCACAGGACCCGGACGGCGTTTTCTCGCCAAGGCAGCCGTGTCACGGTCTCGGGAATCGGGTGGACGACCCCATCGCCATGTCCAGTCTCGACGCCGAGTCCGGAGCCCTCTGGGACGTGATTGCGCGGTGTCTGGGCCAACACCACGAGGTTCATCGAGAACCCGTCCTCCCACTTATCGAGGAAGGTGTCCGCGGTGAGCTGCTTCGACCGGGAGATACCGTTGACGTCGGCGAACTCGATGAAGACGTGTTCAATCGCGGGGTTCTCTACCAACTCCACCATTCGGTCGGTCGCAGCGCTCATCTGTGAATCTCCACCTCTCGGAGTTGCCCCTCATGATCCAATTCCCCGAGGGCACCTCCTCCACGAATCAATCGCTGTATATTATTCCGTCTCATTCGATATATAGCCCCGTCTGAGTGCAGGTTACTACCAAGGTACAATAATTTACCGACCTGAGTAGATGAGCGACCGCGAGATCGTAAGGAGACAGTGGCATTCGCCTTTAGTTAAGACTCACACCTCGGTTGCGTAGCTGTAGCGGCCGTCTCTTGTAAGGTCGGTCGTTGCTTATGGATCTTCTGTGCGTCCTCGATCAGCCGCTCCAACAGCGGCGGTGGCGAGTAGCCGAGATACTCGCCGAGTTCGTGGCGGATGAGCTGGGCGTGCGACCGAAAGGTCGCCGCCCAGCGCTCTGTTGGAAACACAATCTCCTCATCCGCCTGGTCAGTGACCAGATCCAACATATCACGGCTCAGAGGCGGCAAGAGTATCGCTACGTACAACAGGATCTTCACCACATGCTCGTTTCTCGTGTCGAATTCATCCAGGTTGTACTGCGTCTTCAACTCGCGGAACACCAACTCAACTTCCTACCGACACGTCCGAGACGGTGTCCGGGAACGCGTCGAGCATCCGTTCTTCGAGGAGGACACTCATCACCTCTGCCGTCGGCGGGTGGTCCAACACGACGAGCGCGTCGCCGTCACCTGACCCCTCGAACGCGTCGACGAGGGGATCGCCCTCCTCGACGAGGAACCGGCTCGCATCGTGGAACACGATCCGACTCCACGCGAGCGAACCCGATTTACTCGGTGTTGGCATGCCGGCCACCGACGCGTTGAACGGTGACGCCGCCACAACACCTGTCACCGTCATCGAAGCGAAAGGCCACAACACCAACCCAGGTGACGCAGACGTCGCTCGCGGCATCACCCAAGCACACGCGCATCTCCCTGAAGTCGACCTCGGGTACGTCGCCGCGGCAGGCCACGGTATCAAGCTGACTTCGTAGACGGGTCTCACTTTCACCGAGCGAAATCGTCAGACTGAGTGGAAGATAATCGGGTTGTTGATGTTGGTAACAATAGAGACCGACACCAGTCCGTTTCAGTCTTCACTGACCTCGGCGGTCTGTGTCGGTCCTTGCGTAACGCTCTCGTCTGTCGGTGTCCCGAGGAAGAGACTCCCGCAGGCGCTCATGATGATGCTCACGACGAGTCCGACGCGCCCTCACTACCGTCCCGAACGGAGCATTCGGACTGCGTATCCATCTGATCGTCGCCTCGTTCACACCGATATCGAAGTCGGTTGATCTCTCAGTCGGGACTATACGGCCGCTGGCAAGGCTTCACAGCACCGGGATCGGTTCGGGGCCGGTGGTATCGGGGGAAGGATATTGATGAGCTTCGTGAAGATGCGCGAGCGGCGATCACGGAGGAGTCTCGCCGAGAAACCGCGGAGGAGTCTAATACGTGACGGCGACGTACGTCGAAACCGATTTTCTCTTCGCCGTGACGAAACCTGATGATTGGCTGAGTGAGGAGGTTGAGGCGGTTCTCGCTGAGGAATCCGTCGAAACGTCACTGCTTGCATACGCTGAGTTTCTCGTCGCCGCGTACACGGAAGAAGACGGGTTCAACTTCGAGGTGACACCGGTCATTGCGAACATACTCGATTTGGTCCCACTGCCGTCTCCAAAAGAAGAGGAACTACTGCTCGCGGCGGCAACGTATTTCTCGCTTATAATATATGTCTGATTTTATGAAGAATAGATCGTTGTACGCGGTGTAAATCGTTCTATCTGCGCTCTATAGGTCTATTCGTAATTGACAGTAATTTAATGTGTGTGTCTGTCAATGATATCGGTATGCCTCGTGATCACACACGTGTGCTCGGGGAATCCCGAAACGACGGGACGAGGTACTGTGCAGCTGAACGGACACCGCCACGGGAAGAGCACGACACGGCTCTCGAACCCCATGGGCAGACGACGGTCGATGAGGCAGGGGGTGAGTGAGTATGCCCATCGACGTGACCACTGAGGTGGTCCTGCAGGGTGCCTTCGGCGGGTCGTTCGACGCCGTCTTCGACGCGCTCGGCGACCCCCCGATATGGCTCGGCGCGTTCGCCGGCGGTGCGTTCGGGGCGGCTATCGGTGCGCTACCGGCGTTCGCGTTCACCGGCTTCCTCGTCATCGCCGGCGCCGCGGCAGGCGTCATTGGGGCGCCGACAGGTGATTCAGTCGGACTCGTGGGTATCGGCTTCGGACACGTGTTTGGACCGCACATCTCCTTTGCAGGGGGTGCGGCCGCGGCGGCGTACGCCGGGAAGAAGGGATACATCGGGGCCGAAGACGGCTACCACAACGGCAAGGACATCGCGACCGCGCTCGGATGCAAGGTCGACGTGCTGGCGGTCGGTGGCGTGTTCGGTCTGTTCGGTATCGCGGTGGAGCAACTCTCCCGGCAGCTGCTGGTCCCGGTTGACCCGATCCCGCTGGCCATCTGTGCCAGCGCAGTCGTCCACCGGGTGGCGTTCGGCTACGACATCATCGGCGACGTCCGCGGCAGTAACATCCTCGACATGAGCCCGTTCGAACACGGCGAGAAGGTCGGCGCGGTCACCGACGGCGGTGAGCCGGTCGCCGGCGGTAACCGCGTCGAAAACGGTGGCGTCCCGAAAGCCGAGTGGTTGGCTACCGAGCCGTGGCTGGGACACATGTACAAGTGGCACCAAGTGGCCGCGATCGGCCTCGTGGCGGGTCTCGCGTCCGGGTACGTCGCGTTCCGGACCGGGAGTCCGTTCCTCGGGTTCGGGATCAGTGCCGCGTCGCTGCTGTTCTTGAACCTCGGGGTCGAGAAGGTCCCGGCGACACACCACATGACGCTGGCCGGCGGGACGGTGTTCGTCGCTCTGACCGCGTCGGGTGACGCAGCCCTCGCGGGACTCTCAGCCGGGGCTGCGCTGGTCGCCGCCGGGCTCTTCGGGGTGCTGGCCGCGCTGATCGGTGAAGTAGGGCAGCGGATCTTCTACGCTCACGGCCGGACCCACTTCGACCCGCCGGCGATCTCCATCGTCGTCTGGACGGTCCTGGTGGGTGTCCTCCACATTGCGGGCATCGTCCCGACCGGCGTCTGGATCCCGGGGACCGTCTGAGACGCAGCATGACACAGCCGGCTAGGTGCGGCGACACGTCCGCGGTGCCGGCCCCGAAGCGCCTGCCAGACGGCGACGGGCTACGCCCACCGGTTGGTGTGTTGAGGGTGAGACGAGGGGAGCCGCTCGGTTAGTACGGTGACCGTGAATCGCTGGATCTGGTTCGGCCGACCATGCCGCGTCGCCCGGTCAGCTCAAACGAGTCCTCCTCGGGCTCGTCGATGGGGTCTGCATCCGCCCACAGCGCTTCGAAGAGTTCCTCTCCCCATTGAATCGCCGCGTTCGTTTCCGAGACAAGCGTCGCTCGCCACTCCCCGTCACCCCGGCTCGGGAAGACGAGACACAGCGAGTTGGCGGTGCGACCGAGGCCGAAATCGGCGGAGACGACTCTGACTTGGGCGTTCAGGAACGCTCGCTCTCGTTCGGGTTCGCTCCCGACGGTCCCGAGGAGCCGGTCGCGGACCTCACTTGTAACGAGCACCCGGGTGTTTGGATCGTCCGGAATGGCGTCGTCGAGGCCTCGGACGAAGACCGGGGAGAGGACGTCCGGTTCCTCGCCGGCTTCGATTCGTGAAACGAACGCGGAGACGTGTTTGTCGGCGGCCGGCATGTCGCCGCGAACGACGTCGTACTCGCTGATATCGGGTAACCGTCGCCGGAACTGGTCGGGCAGCAGTTCGAGGTCGTGGTGTTGCCAGTACTCGATGTCCTCGTCGAGGAACGCTTCGGTCGCCTGCCGACGTGCGATCGTGTCCGTCACGAGTTGTCCGCACGCGGTCAGTTGCCAGCCGTCTTCGGCCTCGGCGAGCGCGCCGCGTTGTTTGAGATTCGCCAGTTCTTTGTAGACGCCGGAGCGGCAGGCGTCAAGCTTCTCGATCAGTTTCGGTGTCGGCTGCGGTTGGTTCGCGAGCAGCCGGACGATGTCCTCCCGGATCGATGATGCCGTGACGAATTGACACACTGAATCCATGCGTAATCACCCGATCGTGGTTGTCGCGGCCACCCCGTCTGCGAACACGCTGCGCGTCCAACATCCGCCTGCGGATCCGTCGAATCCACGGCTGTTGCCGCCTCAGCGGGGCAACTACCCGATATTACCTGCATATGGCAAATATCCTACTTAATTGTTGGTGTCTGTCAAGTAACGGAGTGGTACCCCCGGTTGATTCGCCACTGGCTTCGGAAAAGAACTGGCGAATCTCAA
>NZ_NHPF01000161.1:0-11277 GCF_002252925.1 Halorubrum sp. Ea8 | reverse complement strand
GAAACGAGAGGGTGAGAGGGAGCGGGAGAGCGAGAGGAAACGAGAGGGCGACAAGGAGGCGAAAATCGAGGAAGACGTACCGTGCGTGGAACCGACTCCGGCTACTCTCCGTCCGGCGACGACACCCGCACCACCTGCTTACCGATGTTGTCGCCGGCGAACAGCCCGAGGAAGGCGTCCGGAGCGTTCTCGAGGCCGTCGACGACCGTCTCGCGGTGCTTCAGCTCGCCGCTCGCGACCCACCGTCCGAGCCGCTCGCTGGCCTCGCCGAACCGGCTCGCGAAGTCGCCGACGAGCAGCCCCTCGACCCGCGCCCGGACCGGGATCAGCTGGGGGAGCTTCCGCGGGCCGGTCGGGACCTCCTCGTCGTTGTAGTGGGCGATCTGCCCGCAGACGGCGACGCGCGCGTCGAGGTTCAGCTGCGTGAACACGGCGTCCGTGATGGGCCCGCCGACGTTGTCGAAGTAGACGTCGACGCCGTCCGGCGCGGCCGACTCCAGCGCGGCGCGGTAGTCGTCGGTCGTCTCGTAGTTGATCGCCGCGTCGAAGCCGAGGTCGTCGGTGAGCCAGTCGGTCTTCTCGTCGCTGCCGGCGAAGCCGACGACGCGGCAGCCGTTTCGCTTCGCGATCTGGCCGACGACCGAGCCGACCGCGCCCGCGGCGCCGGAGACGACGACCGTGTCGCCGGGCTTCGGCTCGCCGACCTCCAGGAGCCCGAAGTAGGCGGTCCGCCCCGGCATCCCGAGGGCGCCGAGGTAGGCCTCGGGGGCGGCGACCGCGGGGTCGACCGGGGCGACGTCGGCCGCGTCGAGCGCCGCGTAGTCGGCCCACCGGCCCTCGCCCGTCACGAGGTCGCCCGCCTCGTACGCGTCGTGTTCGCTCTCGACGACCTCGCCGACGACGCCGCCGTTGAGCGGGTCGCCGACCGCCCACGGCTCGGCGTACGATTCGGCGTCGCGCATCCGACCGCGCATGTACGGGTCCACGGAGAGGTAGCGCGTGCGAACGAGGAGTTCGCCCGGCGCGGGGGAGGGGACGTCGGTCTCCCGCAGTTCGAAACAGTCCTCGTCGGGCTCGCCGGTCGGGCGCTCGGCGAGCACCCACTCGCGGTTGGTGTCAGTCACGGTCGGCGTTGACCCCTGCGCCTCAATAGGGTTTGGACGCCAGCAGGGCACGGGGCCGAATCGGGGGCGACGGCGACCCAGCTCCGCCGGGTGATTTTTTCCGACGGCCCGCGAGGGTGACGGGTATGGACGCGTTGCACTCGTTCGAGGGGCAGACGCTGCGAGCGATCAGACGAGACCTCCACCGCCACGCCGAGGCGGGCTGGAAGGAGTTCCGGACCTCCGCGCTGCTGGCGGCCGAACTCGACGGCCTGGGGTACGACGTGCTCGTCGGCGAGGACACCGTCGCACCGGACGAGCGGATGGGCGTGCCGCCGGCCGACGAGGTCGCCGCGGCCAAGGAGCGCGCTCGGGAGGCCGGCGCGCCGGCGGAGTACCTCGACGCGATGGGCGACGTCACCGGGGTCATCGCGACGCGGGAGTTCGGCGACGGCCCGACGATCGGACTGCGGACCGACATCGACGCGCTCGAACGACAGGAGGCGATGGACGACGACCACCGCCCGGCCGCGGAGGGGTTCGCGAGCGTCCACCCCGGCGAGATGCACGCCTGCGGCCACGACGCGCACGCCGCGATCGGCGTCGGCGTGGCCCGGGCGTTCGCCGAGAGCGGGTTCGACGGCACGCTGAAGTTCTTCTTCCAGTCGGCCGAGGAGGGCGGGCGCGGCGGCAAGCCGATGGCCGAGAGCGGCCACCTCGACGACGTCGACCGCCTGCTCGCCGTCCACGTCGGTCTCGACGAGCCGACGGGCACGGTCGTGTCGAGCTACGACGCCCCGCTGTCGAACGCGAAGGTCGACGTGACGTTCTCCGGGGAGCCCGCCCACGCGGGCGGCGAGCCGCACGCCGGGCGGAACGCGCTGCAGGCGGCGACCGCGGCGATCGGGAACCTCTACGGGATCGCGCGCCACGGCGACGGCGCGACGCGGGTCAACGTGGGCAGGGTGAGCGCGGACAACGCCCAGAACGTGGTCTGCGAGGAGGCGACGATGCGGGTCGAGGTGCGCGGCGAGACCCACGACCTCAACGAGTACATGCTCGGGCGGGCCCGCGAGGTCGTCGACGGCGCGGCGACGATGCACGACGTCGACGTCGAGGCGAGCCTCTACGGGAAGACCACGACCTTCCGCAACGACGACGCGGTGGTCGACGTGGTCGAGGCCGCGGCGGAGGCGACGCCGAGCGTCGACCGGATCATCGAGAAGGAGTTCGGCGGTAGCGAGGACGCCTCCTACCTCATTCGCCGCGTGCAGGACCAGGGTGGGACCGCCACGTACCTCGGCGTCGGCGCGAGCAATCCCTCGGGCCACCACACGGCGTACTTCGACGTCGACGAGGACGCGATCGACGTCGGCGTCGACGTGATCGTCGACGCGATCGGTCGGCTGGCCTGACGTATCCAGCCCGGGGGTCTGACGTATCCCACCCGAGGTCTGACGTATCCAACCCGGGGGTCTGATACGGTGGCGGATGCCCGGCGGACGCCCGGCGGACGCGCCGAGGCGGGACGCTCAGGTCGAGTCCGTCGACAGCACGAACAACGCGCACGCGGCGCCGATCACCAGTATCGCGATCAGGAGGACCGGCATGATCGTTTCCAGCTGCGCCGCGCTCAGACCGAACAGATCCCCGCTAGCGGTCATGCGCATTTCAAGCTATCCAGCGGGTGACCGTCGTCGCCGCCCTAGTTCATCCCTCGCCCAACGGGATCGAGAGGCCGCCGGCCACGCGCTCGACGTCGGTCCCGAACGCCGCGGAGCGCTCCGCGACGGTCTCCCGAACCCACTCGGCGACGTCGGGGTCCGCGATCGTCGCCGCCTCGTCGACGATCGCGGTCGGCTCGACGAACAGCTCGTCGAGGTCGCCGTCGCGGACGACCAGCTCGAACAGCGCGCTGCGCTTGTTGTGAACCCCCTGCCGGTCGACGTAGTCGACGTAGTCGTCGACGAAGTCGCCCGCGTCGTAGACGATCGGCCGCCCCCGATACACCTCGACGCCCTGGAGGACGTGCGCGCTGTGGCCGTGGACGACGTCGACGCCCCGATCGACGAGCCACCGCCCGAACCGCTCGTGGACCCGCCGCGGTTCGGTCTCCCAGTTCGCGCCCCAGTGCAGGGAGGCGACGACGAGGTCCGGATCGTGCGAGCGGGCGCTCTCGAGAACCCCCTCGACGAGCGAGCGCGTCGCCGGGATCGAGGGATCGAGCGTCGCGAAGGCGGTGCCGGGCTCTTCTTGAGCCGCAGCGAACGCCTCGGACTGGTCGGTGAGGCCGAACGCCGCGACCGTGACGTCGCCCGCCTCGAACACCGCCGGCTCGAGCGCCGCCCCGAGATCGGTCCCGGCACCGGCGTGGGCTATGCCGGCGTCGCCGAGGTGCGTCCGCGTGTCGCGGAGCGCGGGCTCGCGGAAGTCGAGGATATGGTTGTTCGCGAGCGAGACGAACGAGGCGCCGGCGGCCTCCAGCGCCGGCACGGCGAACGAGGGATCCGACCGGAAGTAGTACACCTTGTCGGGCCACCGCGTGCCGCGCTCGGAGACGCAACACTCCAGATTGGCGACGAGCCCGTCGAGCTCCGCGAGGCGCGGCAGCGTCGGCCCCCAGACCCCCGCGGGGTCGTCGTCGGCCCACCGCTCGTTCACGCTGCGCCCGAGCATGAGGTCGCCGACGAACCCGAGCCGCGCGTCGACGTCGGCGGCGTTCGGGTCCTCGCGTCCCCCGGCCTCGTCGTTACGTCCGCCCGACGGGGACGCGACGCAGCCGGCGACGCCCGCCAGTCCGACGGCGCCCGACGCCAGCAGGGTTCGACGAGTTCGCATCGCTCGCGGCTTCGGCCGGCGTCGATTTCAAGCCACCGAGTGAGCACCGGCCGCGTCCGATCGCGGTCAGTACTCGATCGTCGCGGAGTACCGGTCGAGCACGAACACGAACGCCGCGCCGACGAGCGCGGCGAGGGCGAACCGCGGCGCCGCCCCCTGCCACGACTCCCCGCTTTCGGCGAGTCGAGTCGAGACCTCGAGGAGCGGCGCCCGGAGCGCGCCGACGACGAGGCTCACGAGGAACGCGAGCGTGGCGGCCCGAGCGCGGGCGAGCGCGTACCTGACCGTGTGCGCGATGGTGAACAGCCCGACGACCCCGCCGAGGAGAAACGTCAGGACCGGCGGGAGCGTCTCGACGAGCGCGTCGCTCCCGTTCCCGGTCAGGAACGCGGCGAGCCCGTCGACGGCCCGGCTCACGGTCCCCGACATGTACTCGTACTGGCCGAGCACGATCAGGAGGAGCGATCCCGAGATGCCCGGGAGCACCATCGCGCTGACCGCGACCGCGCCGGCGACGAAGACGAGCGGTAGCGAGCTGCCGAGGCCGGTCGAGGCGACGCCCGAGGCGAGAAACGCGAGCAGGAAGCCCGCGACCGCCGCCGCCTGCCGCCGGGGCGTGTCGAGCGTGACGCCGCGGAGCAACACCGCCGCGCTCGCCGCGATCAGCCCGAAGAAGAAGCCGTACGTCGCGACCGGCCGCGTCGCGAGCAGGTAGTTGACGCCGCTCAACACGGTGACGACGGCCGTGCCGATCCCCGCGCCGAGCACGAGCAGGAAGGCGCCGTCGATCTCGTGGAACGCGGCGCGGGCGTCCGGGATATTGGCGGGTCGGACGCCGGCGAGCACGCGTCGAATTCGAGACGGGTCGACCGCGGTCACGGCCGCGATCAGGCGCTCGTAGATGCCGACGATGAGCGCGATGGTGCCGCCGGAGACGCCGGGGACCGCGTCGGCGCTCCCCATCGCGACGCCCTTCAGGTACAGCGTCGCCCACTCTCGAAGGCCGACCATCGCTGGTTACGGGCTCGCGCCGATGCCGACGGTCGGGTCGACGGCGGCGTCCGCCGCGACCGGCGTCGCGGGCGCGACCGCCGCGCTCTCGTTGCTCGATCCGTCGCCGCCGTCGGAGCCGCTCCCGTCGACCGGGCAGTCGGGGTCGCCGCTCGGGCAGTCGACGATCTCCTCTTCGAGCTCGACCGTCGCCGCCGCGTCGTCCGCGCCGACGACCTGCCCCTCGGTCACCTCGACCTGCCCGACGCGCTGGGTGGTGTACAGGTCGTCGCCGGTCGTCTGCGCGGTGGTGATGTTGTACGCGCCGGTCGCGCGGACGCTGGTGTTCGTGTAGCCGTTCTCCGGGCCGAACTCGTCGTACCCGGTCGACGAGTACGGCACCGTGAACGCGAACTCGCCGTTCGAATCGGCCTCGGCGTACTGCGTGTACTCGAAGGTCCCTCCCGCGGGCTTCCGCATCTCGACGGTCGCCTCGACCTCCTGACCGGGCTCGGCGCCCGAGCCCTCGATCGTCGCGCCGGGGACTCGCTCGAACGTCTTCACGTAGTCGTCCTGGAACGCCGCGAGGAAGGACTCGCCGAGGATATCCTCGACGCTGGTCCCCTCGGGGACGAGCTGCTGGAGGACGCGGACCTGCAGCGCCGAGGGCGACTGTCCCTGCGCCTGCGAGGCGTGGACGAGCCGGTGGTGTTCGAGCGCGGCGACGCGCTCGGAGGGGAGGTCGCCGACGCCCCCGATCTGCGCGCTGCCGTCCTGCTCGACGTACTCGCGCGCCGCGGTCATGTTGTCGAACTGCCGCACCGTGGTCGTCGGGTCGGCCGGGAGCGTGTTCACCTCGACCTGCCCGCCGCTCCGCGTCTCGGCGGTCCGCGTCTCCCAGTCGACAACTACGGGTTCGGGGTCGACCGCGCTACCGTAGTGTTCGTACAGGCGGATCATCTGACTCTCGTGGTAGCGCTGCGTGTTCACCTGCATCACCGTCTGGAACCCGCCCTGCTCGGTCTGCTGGTAGAGCACGCGGTTGAAGTCGGAGCGCGTCTCGTTGCCCGAGTAGAACGTGACGGGGGCGCCGAACTTGGAGTTCGGCGAGGCCATCTGCCAGTCGACCATCACGTAGCGGGTGTGTTCGCCCTCCTCGCTCTGGCCGGCGAGCACCTCGCGGGCCGCCTCCTCACTCGGCGCGAGGAGGTAGTCGGCCGCTTCGCCCGCGTTCTGCTGGAACGGATTCGCGTTCGGGATGCGCTCGGCGCGCGTGGTGATCCAGTGGCCGTAGTCCCACCACGACTGCACGCCGTACGCGCCCTCCGGGTACTCGAAGTCGCCGTCGGCCGGGCGCTCGTAGGTGCCGTACAGCTCCATGGGGTTGTCCGCGCCCTCGAGTTCACCGGGTGTGGGCGTCTCGTCGTTCATCCACTGGAGGCTGCCGTCCCACTGGGTGACGCCCCCGGGGCCGGTGTTCGCGCCGGCGGCCCAGACGGGGGTCACCATCGCGACGAGCGGGACGATGAGGACGACGACGAGGGCGATCGCGACCATCGCCTGCCAGCCTTCGACGTCGCGGACGTCGTCGAGCGACCGGAGGCTGATCGCGTCAAGCGCGACCTGCAGGAAGTACGCCGCGCCGACCGCGACGATCACCGCGAGGTAGTAGTTGAAGCGGGTCTGCGTGAACGCGGCGCTCCCGATGAACGCCGCCCACACGACGAAGTACAGCTCCTCGACGTCGTACTCGACGAGGAACGTCGCGCCGACGAGGAGAGCCGCGGCGATAGCGAGGCCGACGACCTGCCAGCTCACGCCGACGACGCCACCGATGGCGCCGTACAGCTGGGGGACCGCGTAGACTGAGCCGACGACCGCGAGCGCGGCCGGGATGTAGAGGGTGTGGTTGGCGTCATCGGAGCGGTAGAGGGGGCGGGCGACGATATAGAGGACCGCGGCGAGCGCGAGGAAGAACGCGAAGCCGTACTGTGAGAGGACGAAGTCGGAGAAGGCGGCGTTCTGGAGGGGGGGTTGGCCCTCGCCGATCGTCTGGAACGTCGCGCGGGCGCTAAAGCCGACGAAGTTCAGCAGGTTGCCGGTGAGCGTCCTCCAGAGTGACGGAAGTGCGAGCCAGACGACGCCCGCAGACGCGAGGATGAGTCCGCCGACGGCCGGCGGGTAGGTCTCGACCCCGAGCTCCCGCGTCTCCCACTGCCGGGCGAGCCACGCGAGGAAGACGGCTCCCACGGCGACACCGAGCGGGAGGACGACCTGCGTGAGCGAGTAGCTGGTGACGCCGAACGAGAAGTTGTCGAGCGGGATCAGTTGCATCAGGCCGGTGACGCCCATCGACACCGCGCCCGCGAAGGCGATCGGTTCGGGCGTGGTGCCGTGATACACGTCGCTCGTGATCTTAATGGCGAGGAAGACGCCAGTAAATCCGACCATGAGGACGCCGGGCTGCCATGTCCACATGTAGAGGCCGAGTGCGACGCCCGCGGCGGCCGCGTACGCGGTCGGACGCTTCAGCGCGTCCCAGTCGCGGTCGACGACGAGCTCCCAGACGGGCGCCTCGCGTTCGGCGACCGCAAAGGCGACGAGGAACGCGAGGACGGCGAGGCTCTGGAAGAGCACTTCGGCCGCGCTGTGGTCGGGGAAGCCGACGAGACTGTAGCTGAAGAAGGTGCCCGGGAGGAGCGCGAGGACGACGACGGCGCCGACCGCGGCGAAGCGGTCGACGAATCGGCGCGCGATGAAGTAGGTCGGGATCGCGACGAGTGCACCCGCGATGGGGGCCATGATGAGCATGACCTCTTCCGTGCTGCCCATGATCGGACGAGCGATGAAAACGCTGACCGCCATGATGTGGTCCCACAGCGTCCCGAACTGCCCGGCCGACCGACCGACTGGGAAGCCCGTCCAGACGTCGAAGGGGAGGGTGTTCGGCCAGTTCTCGAGGAGGTAGCTCGTCTCGCGGAAGTGGTACCACGCGTCGTTGCCACGGAAGTACACCTCGCCGTTCTGAATGAAGTTCCCGTACGATCGAAGACGAGTCCACAGCATGAACACCACGGCCCCGAGGAGGATCGGGACGTGGTACCACCGTTGGAGGACGTCGAGGGGCGATCCCTCGTCGTTCCCGACGGCGTCGGTTTGCTCGCTCATTACAGGATTGAACTCGCAAAACGTCCATAAGGCTTGTTATAACTGCGCGGCGGCGGGTTCAGAATCCTTATTGATCCGGGCGGGAAAATCGGCGCTAATGAAGGTCTCCGTCGTCGTCTGCACGTACACGATGGACCGCTACGACGTCTTCACGGAGGCCGTTGAGAGCGCGCTCGCGCAGACGTACGACCCGATAGAGGTCGTGCTCGTGATCGACGGCAACCCGGAGGTGTACGAGCGGGCGGTCGAAGACTTCGGCGACAACGAGGATGTCGTTATTTCCGACAACGACGAGAACCAAGGCATCTCCTACAGCCGGACGCGCGGGGCGGAGCTAGCGTCGGGCGAGGTCGTCGCGTTCATCGACGACGACGGGGTGGCCGAGGAAGACTGGATCGCGAACCTCGTCGACGTGTACGAGGAGACGGACGCGATCGCGGTCGGCGGCGACGTGCGCCCGAACTGGCAGGGCGAGCGACCGGACTTCTTCCCGGAGGAGTTCTACTGGCTCGTCGGCTGCGTCGAGCCGGGCTTCGCCGAGGACGGCGAGGAGGTCCGGAACACGTACGGGTCGAACATCTCGTACCGGCGCGATGCGTTCCTGGAGGTCGGCGGCTATGATCCGAACACTGGTCGGAAAGGCGACAAGCATCTGCAGGCCCATGAGGCGCCTGTGGGGATTCGGCTGCTGGAAGAGTTTGGACAGGGGATGGTGTACACCGAGGACGCCGTGGTGCACCACACGCTGTTCGAGTACCGCGGAGAGTTCCGGTGGTTGGTGTTTCGATCGTTTTGGCAGGGCTACTCCAAGCGCGTGATGGACCTGTTGTACCCGGACGCACCCGACGCGAAAGGCGACTACCTGAAATGGTTGCTGGCTGACCGGGTGCCACGGCGGGTGAAGGGATTGGTTCTGTCGCCGTCGATGGCGGCGGTGACACAGATCGGGGCGATCGGGGCGTTTACTGCGGCAGTCGGGTTAGGATATCTGTACGCGATGGCGACGCCGGAACTGGTGGAGAAGGCGAATCAGTAGCTAACTCGCGAGACGTTGTGTAGTACCTTCGATCAACGGTACCCGAGATCACGGAGGTGTTCTGCAACGTCGGTTTCGACAGAGTCGGACTCAATCTCGATATCGGGCTCTCGTGTGTGTTTGTCTTTTGCGGTGGTTTCAATCCACGGGACCTTTCGAACTACCGGGTGAGGGAATCCCTCGGGGTGTCCGTACGCTTTCCACTCGCCGAAGGCTTCGCCATGATCAGACGTGATGACGACCTTTTCGGCGTCGATATTCTCTAAGAGCTCCTCGACATCATCGAGTACCCACCGAAGCGTCTCTTTGTACGCATCGTAGACTTCGCTCCGGGATGCAACTTTTTGCTCCAGCAACCTGTATCCGTGGCGTTCCACCTCTGTTGGCTCCCGTCCGTCATGGTACGCGGAACCAATGTACGGGAGGTGGGGTTGCGTGTAGTGCGAAATAATACGATTTGCACTCCCAAGACGCCCTTTCTCAATAGTGTGGTCTGTGATTACTTGCGGGAGTACTGCACTGTACTCCTCATCGTGATGTGTCTCCCAGACAGGTACGTGCAGGTTTAATTCGTCCTCACAAAGGACAGACCACGAAGACAAGTCGATGGGGATCGTGTTGTTCGCAGGGGGGTACTGGTGGTCTCGAAGAACTGCCCCACTGTAGCCATTCCCCGAGATATATGTCGTATTATTTACTTGCTCCCGATGAGATTCGGAGAATGTATTGGCCATCCACTCTGCCGACTGACTACCGATCGACCATCTAGTGTCGATTGTTTCGATGAAATCGTACTCGTCCGCAACCTCGCGTAACGTATCAACTCTGCAAGCGTCGAGGACGACGAGAAGATCCCAGTCCGACTCGAATACGTTCGTCCCAAAGGGTGACCGAGAAGTCACTCCGTACCAGGCAGACAGGTAGGCAGTAAACAGAAAGTACAGTGGAGCACGTCGTGGATGTTGCCGAACGTGATCCGCTAATTCCGACGACCACTGTCGGAAGTTCATCTCCATACTCATCCTGTAACCATTCGGTAGATATGAAAACAGTGGTGTTCGATTGAGGGCGAGTTTTTGATCGTATCTCTCAGTGGGTTTTAGTAGAGGAGAATCGAACAAGTGATGATGGAAATGAGCGGGCGGTTTATGCGTGAAATCGAGAAGGCCCGAAAAGCGAAGAAACTCGCCGGCATGTTCGTGAAATCACATAGAAAACATGATATCTGTATCTACGGGTCGTATGCTACAGGCAACACCGGCGACTTGGCAATCGGGCAGGCGTTGCAGACAGAATTAGAGGAGAGGGGATACCATTCTGCGATGTTTTCTCGAAAAGTCTCGGGAGATTCGTCGGCGGTAAGTCTTCTCGGCGGTGGCGGACAAATCCACGATATGTCCGAGAAGAAACTCAAAACCGACTTAGGGAGACTAGACGAGTCCTCAATGATTATCGGAGTTGGTGTGGAGCCGATTCTTGACGCAGAGCTACAGGAGTGGGTCAACACAAAGCTCAATCAACTGTCTCTCATCACGGTCCGTGACGAACGGTCCAAACAGATTCTCGATCGGTACACTGACGCGGAAGTAATTGCGACCAGTTGTCCAGCGTTCCTTCACCACATCCCCGAAACACCTACCCGTGGAGAGTATACAGGTGTCTCTCTACAGCCAATTGAGATACCTCCAGCGAGATTCAATAGTCCGAAAGAAAACATCCGAAGAATTGTTCACTATGGAAATGAGGTTACACCTGAAAATATCAACCAGCAGTACCGTGAAACAATACATGATATCATTTCGTCTGTTCAAAATCCAAAACTGATACCATTCCATCACTTTGACCAAGAGTATTGTAAAAATTTTGATGGATTAGGCTGCTTCAGTTACGATTACAACGTCAAACAGGCATTACGACGGGTGGCGGGAGCGAAACAGATGATCTGTACCCGCTATCACTCTCTGGTCTTCTCGATACTTTGTAATAAACCGGCGATAGCAATCGCATATGCGCCGAAAGTTGCCGAACTTGCCAACCGTGCTGACATTCCCTGCTATAGTCCCGATCAGCCGATCAGTTTTGATTTCAAGAAGCCATCCAACAGAGAAAAAATACTCGCGGACTGCTTTGTTGAATCCGATG
>NZ_NHPF01000045.1:0-9219 GCF_002252925.1 Halorubrum sp. Ea8 | reverse complement strand
GAAGCGAGGGTCCCCCTCGCGGTCACCCATGACGCACCCCCGAGACCCGCCCGCGTCGACGGTCCCCGAACCGGACGCCGCCCGAGCCGCGCCGCCGGCGGAGCGAACGCCGGATCGACGCGACTCGGCCGCGGTCGACGACGAGACCGACCGCTCGCCGGGCGCCGACGCCGACGCCGACGACCGGTCGGCGCGCGCCGCCGCGGAGGAGATGACGGTGCGGCCCCTCCGCGACCGGCGGTACGTCGTCGAGACCGACGGCGGCACCTACGTCGTCGCGCTCGACGCCGGCACCTGCACCTGTCCCGACCACGCGATCCGCGGCTCGCGGTGTAAACACCTCCGGCGGGTCGCCATGGAGGTGACCGCGGGGTCGGTCCCCGCCCCGGACGAGCGCGTGGGAGCCTGCGCCGTCTGCGGGGCGGAGACGTTCGTCCCGCTCGACGACCCGGGATCGCACCTCTGTTCGCGCCACGCGTTCGATCCGGGCGACGCCGTCCGCGACCGCGAGAGCGGCGAGCGCCTCGTCGTCGTCGCGGTCACGACCGAGCGGGCCGACGCCTACCGGACGGAGGAGGACCGGACGGTCGACGAGTACGCCACGAACGCCGCGTACGGCGCGCACGAACCCGTCGTCGAGGCCGTGTACGTCGACGCGGTCCGGCCGGGGCGCGGCCTGTCGGACTGCGAGCGGTACGCCTTCCCCGCCTCGCGGCTCACCCAGCGAGGTGGCTGATGTCGCGCCGCAGCGTGTACCCCTGCGGAACGCCGACGGCGCCGAGGCAGTCCGCGCACAGCGTCCGCTCGTAGTCGCGGTTCGTCTCCTTCTCGAGCAGCGAGGCGTCTCCGATGGGAAGCACCGACTCGCAACGGTCGCACTCGACCTTGTCGCCGTCGACGATCTTCATTGGACGGCCGTGACTTCCGGCGATCGATATAAAAAGGCGCGCCCGACGTTATCACTCCGGATAGCGGCGTCGGCATAAAATGGGTGCGGTCGACGCGACGGTCGGTCGCGGTGCGTCCGAGGTTAGCCGAAGAGTTCGCCGAGGCCCTCGCCGCCGTCCTCGTCGTCGTCTTCCTCTTCCTCGTCCGCGGCTTCCTCTGCCTCGTCGGCCTCGTCGGCCTCGTCGTCGGCCTCGTCGGCCTCCGCGGCGTCCGCGGAGCCGCCAGCGGCGGCGCCGGCGGCGGGCGCCGCGGCGGCCGTCTCGATGGCGTCTTCGATGTCGACGTCCTCCAGCGCGGCGACGAGCGCCTTGACGCGGGATTCCTCGACGTCGACGCCGGCGGCGTCCAGCACGCCGGTGATGTTCTCCTCGTTGATCTCTTCGCCAGTCTCGTTCAGGATGAGCGCAGCGTAAACGTATTCCATTGGTGTATCCTCGTAGTGTTAGCCGAACATCGCGCCGAGACCGTCGCCGCCGTCGTCGCCGTCGTCCTCGTCGGCGTCGTCGGCGGCGTCGTCGGTCGTCTCAGCGTCGTCCGTGTCGTCGTCTTCCTCCGCCTGTTCCTCCTCGTCGGCGTCGTCCGTCTCCGGAGCCGGGGCCGCCTCGACCCCCTGCAGCTCCTCGGGGAGCGCCTCCTCGTCGTCGATCTGGGCCGCGAGCGCACGCAGCTGGGCGTCGGCCTTCCCGATGAGGTCGGGCACGACGTCCGGGCTCTCGATCTCCGCGTACAGGCCGACGGACTTCGCCTCGCCGGACGCCTTCGCGAGAAGGCTGCCGACCGTGGCGGCCGTCGGGTACTCGGCGTTGATCGAGAGGTTGCGCGCGGCGGCGGCGGCGGACCGGATGTCCGCCGCGTACTCGTCGACGTCGATCGCGAGCTCGTCCGGCTCGAACAGGACGCCCTCGGAGTAGACGCCCTTGAGGTCGAGCCCGACTTCCTTCGGCTCGATGCCGAGTTCGACCAGGACGTTCGCGAGGTCCTCGTCGACGACCTCGCCCTCCTCGAGGACCGTGGAGTCCTCGGTGACCATGATCGAGCCGTCCTGGATGCGCGCGGCCGCGCCGATCGTCTGGAGCTCGCCGACGAACGGTCCCGGGTCGACGCCGGTGTCACCCTCGGGGATGAGGATGTCGTTGGGGGCGACCTCGCCCGCGTTGATGGGGGCGGGGGTCTTCGAGGCTTCCAGCTGTTTGTAGAGGCCGAACGGGTTGTCGTTCGTGCCGATGAGCGCGACCTGACCCGAGACGTACTGGGTCAGCTCCTCGACGCCGTCGTCGACCTCTTCGAGGGCGCGGACGGTGAGGGTGTTCCGGCTCACGCGGAGATCGGCCGAGCCGTGCAGCTCGCGGCGCATGGCCTGGAGCTGTCGGCTCGGGATGCCGCCGACGCCGACGACCCCGACGGAGTTGAACGAGTCGATGAACTCGACGAGCTCGTCGACCTCGTCCTGCTTCCACTGCGGGATCGTCTCGGTCTTGCGGACCGAGCTCATACGGGCACCTCCCTAGCGGGACCCATCGTGGTCTTCACGTAGATCCCGTCGATGTTGAGCGGCCCCTTCTCGAGGTCCGCTTCGAGTCGCCGGATGATGACGTCGATGTTGTCCGAGATCGCGTCGGGGCCCATATCCTCCGCGCCGACGCGGGTGTGGAACGTGCGCCGGTCGCGGGACCGGAGCTGCACGGTGTTCTTCATCCGGTTGACGGTCTCGACGACGTCGTCGTCCGGCTGTAGTGGGGTAGGCATCTTCCCGCGCGGACCGAGGACGGTACCGAGGTACCGACCGATGTCCTGCATCAGGTTGGCCTCCGCGACGAAGAAATCGGTTTCGCCGGCCAGGTCCTTTGCGCGGTCGTCGTCGTCTCCGAGATCCTCGAGGTCGTCGCTGTCAAGCACTTCATCAGCGACTTCCTGAGCGCGGACGGCGGTTTCGCCCTCCGCGAAGACGACGATCTGTGTCTCCTGCCCCGTTCCAGCCGGCAGCACGACGGACTCGTCGATGCGGTTCGACGGATCGTTGAGGTCGAGGTCTCGCAGGTTGATCGCGATGTCCACTGTCTCGCGGAAGTTCCGCTCGGGCGCATCGTCGAGTGCGAGAGTTACGGCCTCTTGTATTGTGTCTGCCATTTTCACCTCCGTAGTACGCAGGTCGCTCCTACGGGTCAGTGAAACAGGCGAAGCCTGTCTCACCGGAGAGTGGTCCATCCGAGGTTTAAAAGCGTCGAACCGCCCGTGCCCGTGCGAACCGGCGACAGGGCTCGTGCGGGCGGTCGAGGCCGGACGGGCGACGTCCGCACCGGGAGAGAGGCGATCGCCGCCGAAGCGAGGTGGCCGCCGCGGCGGCGGACGCGGAACCCGACGCGGTCTCCGGATTCGACGCGCGTCGAACTCCGAAACGTCGGATAGGGGAACCCTTTTGACGCCGCTGGTCGACCCACGAGGTAATGACTCAGGGTGGTCCGGCGTGACGATGGACGACCGCATCGAGGACCTCCGCGAGCGCCGCGAACGGGCGGCGCTGGGGGGCGGCGAGGACCGGATCGAGTCCCAACACGAGAAGGGGAAGATGACCGCGCGCGAGCGCGTCGACTACTTCCTCGACGACGGGACGTTCCACGAGTTCGATCGGTTCCGCACCCACCGGACCCACAAGTTCGGGATGGAGGAACAGCAGATCCCGGGCGACGGCGTCGTCACCGGATACGGCGAAGTGAACGGGCGGAAGACGTTCGTCTTCGCCCACGACTTCACCGTCTTCGGCGGGTCGCTCGGCGAGGTGTTCGCCGAGAAGGTGTGCAAGGTGATGGACAAGGCGATGGACGTGGGGGCGCCCGTCGTCGGGCTCAACGACTCCGCGGGCGCCCGGATCCAGGAGGGGGTCGCCTCGCTCGGCGGCTTCGCGGAGATCTTCCGGCGCAACACGGAGGCGTCCGGCGTGATCCCACAGATCTCGGCGATCATGGGGCCGTGCGCCGGCGGCGCGGTGTACTCGCCCGCAATCACGGACTTCACGTTCATGGTGAAGGACACCTCGCACATGTTCATCACCGGCCCGGACGTCATCGAGACGGTGACGGGCGAGGAGGTGAGCTTCGAGGAGCTCGGCGGCGCCGTCACCCACACGTCGACCTCGGGCGTGGCCCACTTCGCCGAGGAGAGCGAGGAGGACGCCTTGGACGACATCGCGCGGCTGCTCTCGTACCTCCCCGCCAACAACGTCGAGGACCCGCCCCGCGTCGAGCCGTGGGACGACCCCGAGCGCGCCGACGAGGAGCTGGCCGAGATCGTTCCGAACGCCCCCCGGAAGCCGTACGACATGAAGGAGGTGATCGGCAGCGTCGTCGACGAGGGCTCCTTCTTCGAGGTGCAGGAGAACTTCGCGAAGAACGTCGTCGTCGGCTTCGCGCGGCTGGACGGCCACTCGATCGGGATCGTCGCCAACAACCCCCGGGTGAACGCCGGCACCCTCGACATCGAGTCGAGCCAGAAGGGGGCGCGCTTCGTCCGCTTCTGCGACGCGTTCAATATCCCCATCCTCACCTTCGAGGACGTGCCCGGCTTCATGCCCGGTACCGACCAGGAGCACAACGGGATCATCCGCCACGGCGCGAAGCTGCTGTACGCCTTCTCCGAGGCGACGGTCCCCCTCCTCACCGTGATCACCCGGAAGGCGTACGGCGGCGCCTACTGCGTGATGTCGTCGAAGCACATCGGCGGCGACGTCAACTACGCGTGGCCCACGGCCGAGATCGCGGTGATGGGGCCGAAGGGCGCCGTCAACGTCCTCTACCGCGAGGAGCTGGCGGCGGCCGACGACCCCGACGCGCGAAGGCAGGAGCTCATCGACGAGTACCGCGAGGAGTTCGCGAACCCGTACAGCGCCGCCGACCGCGGCTTCGTCGACGACGTCATCGAGCCCGCTGAGACGCGAGCGCGCCTGATCGACGACCTCCAGATGCTGAAGGGGAAGCGCTCGGACCGGCCCGAGAAGAAACACGGCAACATCCCGATCTGATGGCGACCGACTCGCCCGACCCGTCCGACCCGGACGCCGCCTCGACCGACCCGGACGCCGCCTCGACCGACGCGGAAAGCGGACCGAACGGCCCAGCGGTCGCCGCCGTCCTCGACGGGCTGACCGTCCCCGACGACGCCGACGACGCGGAGGCCGCCGCCATCGCCGCCGCGGTCGCGGCGCATCTCCGCGACGGGGAGTTGGCCGCGGCGGCGGCCGCGACCGACGAGGAGACCGGGTGGGAGGGGAAGCGGTGGGCGTTCGCCGACCGGGTCGACCGCCTCACCGGCCGGTCGGTCCGCGTGCCGACGGAGGCGCCGACCGACCCGTGGACGGCGGCCGGCCGCGCCGACCGCTTCTGACGGGGACGCCCCGTCCGCCGAACCCGGCGTATCGAGGCGGCGCCGCGGCTGTCCGGGTTTCGAACGGCTACCCCGGACGCGAGAGCGCCCGAGCGCGTGCATTCCCCGGCGAGACGCCCGCCGAGCGCCTTGCCACGCCAACCCTTCTCAGGGAGCGTTAGAAGATACGTTGGATAACATATATATCTGTGGTCACGCCTCGGGCGGCTCCTCGGCGCCCTCCTCCGCGGCGGTCCCCGCGGGCGATCCGCCGAGGACCCGGTTGAGAACGATCGGAACGACGCCGGCGAGGAGGACGAGGATCCCGATTCGGACGAGTATCGAGGCGTCCGTCAGGAGCGTCGCGGCGAGGTACGCGCCCGCCGCGACCAGCGTCGACGGCAAGACGTAGGGGTTTCCGGGCGAGAGCATGTCGGGATATGGAAGCGGGCAGCCCTTAACCGTCTCGGGGGAAGCCGCGGCGCGCGCCGACAGAGTACGACGATCGTCGTCACCGACCGTCGTCGCGGACCGATAGAATGAGGTGGGTTATCGTGGAATGACGGTGTAAGAATGTTCGATAAGGTTCTCGTCGCGAACCGCGGAGAGATCGCGGTTCGGGTGATGCGCGCCTGTGCCGAGCTGGACGTCGACACCGTCGCCGTGTACAGCGACGCCGACAAGCACGGCGGCCACGTCCGGTACGCGGACGAGGCGTACAACGTCGGCCCGGCCCGCGCCGCCGACTCGTACCTCGACGGCGAGGCGGTCGTCGAGGCCGCGCGCGCGGCCGACGCCGACGCGATCCACCCGGGCTACGGCTTCCTCGCCGAGAACGCGGACTTCGCGGCCCGCGTCGAGGACGCCGACGGGATCACCTGGGTCGGACCCGCCAGCGACGCGATGGAGCGGCTCGGCGAGAAGACCCACGCGCGCCGCGTGATGGACGACGCGGACGTCCCCATCGTCCCGGGGACGACGGAGCCCGTCACCGAGGTCGAGGCGGTCACCGAGTTCGGCGACGAGCACGGCTATCCCGTCGCGATCAAAGCCGAGGGGGGCGGCGGCGGCCGCGGGATGAAGGTCGTCGAGAGCGCCGAGGAAGCCGAGGAGGCCCTCGCGTCGGCCAAGCGCGAGGGGGAGGCGTACTTCTCGAACGACTCCGTCTACCTCGAGCGCTACCTCGAGAACCCCCGCCACGTCGAGGTGCAGATCGTCGCGGACGCGGGCGACGGGGACGTCCCCGCCGACGAGTCGGACGTCGTCCACCTCGGCGAGCGCGACTGCTCGCTCCAGCGCCGCCACCAGAAGGTGATCGAGGAGGGCCCCTCCCCCGCGCTCTCCGACGAGCTCCGCGATCGGATCGGCGAGGCCGCCCGCCGCGGGGTCGCCGCGGCCGACTACACGAACGCCGGCACCGTCGAGTTCCTCGTCGAGGAGGACCTCGACCGCGACCCGTCGGAGCCGCTCGGCCCGGACACGCCGTTCTACTTCCTCGAAGTCAACACGCGCATCCAGGTCGAACACACCGTTACCGAGGAGCTGACGGGGATCGACATCGTGAAAGAGCAGCTCCGGGTCGCCAGCGGCGAGGGGCTCTCCGTCTCGCAGGGCGACGTCGAGCTGGAGGGCCACGCGATCGAGTTCCGGATCAACGCCGAGAACGCCGCGGAGGAGTTCCAGCCCGCTAACGAGGGCCGGCTCGACACGTACGACCCGCCGGGCGGGATCGGCGTCCGCGTCGACGACGCGCTCCGGCAGGGCGACGAGCTGGTCACCGACTACGACTCGATGATCGCGAAGCTGATCGTGTGGGGCGCCGACCGCGAGGAGTGTCTCGCCCGGTCGAAGCGCGCGCTCGCGGAGTACGACCTGGAGGGCGTCGTCACCGTCGTCCCGTTCCACCGCCTCATGCTCGACGACGAGCGGTTCGTCGCTGGCACCCACACCACGAAGTACCTCGACGAGGAGCTCGACCGGGAGCTGGTCACCGAGGCGCAGGAGAAGTGGGGGACCGAGTCGGCGTCGAGCGACGACGACGACGAGGTGACCGAACGCGAGTTCACCGTCGAAGTGAACGGGAAGCGCTTCGACGTGGAACTCGAGGAGCGCGGCGCGCCCGCGGTCCCGACGCCCGCGAGCGGCGGGAGCGGCGCGGGCGGCCGCAAGCAGCGACCGCCGCAGGCGACGTCCGACGACGGGGGCGACGACGGCGTCGACGTCGCCGAGGGCGGCGAGGCGATCGAGGCGGAGATGCAGGGCACGATCCTCTCGGTCGACGTCGACGAGGGCGACGAGGTGGCCGCGGGCGACGTGGTCTGCGTCCTCGAGGCGATGAAGATGGAGAACGACGTGGTCGCCGAGCGCGGCGGCGCCGTCGCGAGCGTCCACGTCGGCGAGGGCGACAGCGTCGACATGGGCGACGTGCTGGTCGTCCTCGAATAGATCGGCGACCACGACGAAACGGCGAAACGGCGTTTTAATTATGATGCGGTGGCGCGCGCCTCAGAGCGGCCGCCATCGGCGGCCGCGAGGAGCGCGTGCGAGGGACGCCGCGAGCGCTGATAAGCGCGAGCGGCGAGGCTGGGGAGGTGTGAGGCTGCGGTGCTGTGCGGGGTGGGATTCAAAGGGGCAGCCAGCGAAGCGGGCGGAGGCGACGCAAGGACCACAGGGAGCGAGCGAAGCGAGCGACTGAGGACCGCAGCGAGCGTGCGTCCGCTTCGCTGGCTGGGGCTTTGGACGTGGGCACCGCATCGTCGACCGCACATAAACAGCCGGCAGCAACACCTCGCCTTTGATTATAACTATCCGACCAGCCGGACTCGAAAAGGGCCCCGTTACCGACCGCGCAGTCCCAACAGCTCTCGCGTCTCCGCGGGCGTCGCAACCGGCCGACCCAGTTCCGCGGAGATCCGCGCCGCCCGCGCCACCAACTGCTCGTTCGTCGCCAGCTCCCCGCGCTCGTAGTACCGGTTGTCCTCCAGCCCGACCCTGACGTGCCCCCCGAGCAGCAGCGACTGCGTCGTCATGGGGAGCTGGTGCGGCCCGAACCCGATCACGTTGAACTCGACGCCCTCCGGCAGGGCCTCGACCCGGTTCACCAGGTTCCGGGGGTGCGGCGGCGACGTGGTCCCGCCGCCGAACAGGAAGTTGAGGTACGGCGGGTCCTCCAGCTCCTCTAAGATCGACAGCGACTCGTTCAAATGTCCGTCGTTGAACACCTCCAGTTCGGGCTTGATTCCCCGCCCGTTCATCTCCGCGTGCAGCGATGCGACCAGTTCGCGGGTGTTCTCCGAGGTGAGCCGCTCGTAGCGGTTGAGCGGCCCCATGTCGAGCGACGCCATCTCCGGCGCGGGGTCGGTCCGGAGCGGTTCGTGCCGGAGGGCGTCAGGCGCGGCGGTCCCGCCGGTCGAGTGCTGGAGGACGGCGTCGTCGGTGGCCTCGCGGACGGCGTCGGCGACCGCCTGAAACCGCTCGGCCGAGAAGGCGCGCTCCCCGTTGTCGCGGCGCGCGTGCAGGTGGAGCACGCTGGCGCCCGCGGCCTCGCAGGCCGCCGCGGCCGACGCGATCTCCCCGGGGGTCTCCGGGTGGTCCGGGTGGGCCTCCTTCCCGTGGACGCCGCCGGTGAGCGCCGCGGTGATGATCGCGGGTTTCCCGTCGAGGTAGTCGTCGTAGGTCATCTGTCGGCGTCGGCGGTTTCGCCCTCGTCGTCCGCCGGTTCCGGCTCGACATAGAACTCGCAGTCCGCCGCGGGGTCGAGCCCGTACCGGGCGTTACAGACGTCGGCGCGCATCGGCTGGACGAACGACTCCGTCGCGGTGCAGAACGCCCGGGCGGTCTCGAACGACTTCCCGTCGCCCTCCTCGCGATACGCCAAGTGCGGACACGTCTCGCATGGCCGAGACGTGTCCGCAC
>NZ_NHPF01000024.1:0-22999 GCF_002252925.1 Halorubrum sp. Ea8 | reverse complement strand
TCTTAACTTAACATCACCGCCGCTCCGCAATCACTCGCTTATAAACAAACGTCGTCATCTCCGTATTCGTCCGACGCCAATTTACGCTTCACGCGCGAACCCGGGCACATAATGGGATACGCGTGCCCCGTCTGCGAGACTCCCCAGCGCGACGGCGAACACCTCGCGCATCACCTCGCCTTCACGGCGATGCTCCACGGCGACGACCACGAGGCGTGGCTCGACGACCGCGTCCCCGACTGGAGCGAGCAGGACCCGGCCGGGCTCGCCGCCGAAGTAACTCCTCGCGCCGAGGACGCCGAGTACCACGAGGTGTTCGAGGACACCGTCGACCGCGGGCGACCCGACGTCGATCTCGGGGACCACGACCACGCGGGAGGGGGCGGGGCCGGACACGGCCACAGTCACCAGGCCGGCCGCGACGCCCCTCGCGCCGGGGGCGCCGTCAACGAGTCGGGCGCGACGGACCCGGAGACCGAAGCCGCGCTGCGCGAGGCCCGCGAGTTGACGCGGAAGATGTTCGAGGACGGCGAGGGCGACGAGGAGGCCGACGCCGATCGCGACGACGCCAGCGGCGACGTCGATGATCCCGACGCCGACGACCCTGCCAACGACGACCCTGCCACCGACGACCCTGCCAACGACGACCCCGATCCGTCCGCGTAACGGAACGCCCTTTTCAGTCGGCGACCAACGCGGCGTATGCACACCAGAGGGACGTTCGCTCCCGAGACCCGCGCCGACGCGCTCGAACGCTACGAGGAGGTCGGCCCGGTCGCGCAGGTCGTCGTCCGCGAGGCGACGAAGGCGATGGAGTTCGGCGCCGACGAGTACGACGAGCGCGTCACGCCGGAGGTCGTCCGGACCGCCCGCGACGCCACCTTCGCCGAGCTGCTCGCGGTCCACGTCGGCGACGAGGCCGAGTTCGACGCGTGGCTCGCCGACAGCGAGTTCGACGCCGACGACGTGGTCCGGATCGGCTCCGACAACGTCGACAAGCTCGTCTGGCACCCGATCCCCTTCGCCGACACCGTGGTCGCGGCGACGTTTCAGGAGGAGCCCGACGCGGCCGCCAGCACCCTCCGCCGGAACGCGTTCGGGCGCGTCTACCGCGAGGAGTTCTACGAGTCCGGGCGGTAACTCCCTCGGCGCTATTCTTCCCGGCGCCGCGGCTCAGTGTCGGAGCGGCGCAGTACAAAAAACGAACCGAGGCGGTGAGCGGCGCTTACGCGAGCTTCTCGATGTTCTCGGAAATCGAAGATTTCCGAGCGCTCGAAAAACTGTCTATGACCGTTTTTCGATGTTCTCGACGACGGCGTCGGCGAACTCGCTCGTCGCGAGCTTCTCGCCGCCCTCGATCTGCCGGTGGAGGTCGTAGGTGACCTTGCCGGACGAGATGGTCTCCTCGACTGCCTCGCGCACGAGGTCGGCGGCGTCCGACCAGCCGAGGTAGTCGAGCATCTCGCGGCCGGAGAGGATCATCGCGGTGGGGTTCACCTTGTCCTCGCCGGCGTACTTGGGCGCGGAGCCGTGCACGGGCTCGGCGAGACAGCGACCGTGACCGCGGTTGATACCGGGCGCGATGCCGAGGCCGCCGATCTGCGCGCCGGCGGCGTCGGACATGTAGTCGCCGTTGAGGTTCATCGTCGCGATGACGGAGTACTCGTCGGTGCGGGTCAGCAGCTGCTGGAGCATGTTGTCCGCGATGCGGTCCTTGACGACGAGCGTGCCCTCGGGCCGCTCGCCGTCGTGCTCCTCCCAGAGCTGGTCCTCGGTGATGACGTCGTCGCCGTACTCCTCCTCGGCGACCTCGTAGCCCCAGTCGCGGAACGCGCCCTCGGTGAACTTCATGATGTTCCCCTTGTGGACGAGCGTGACCGAGTCGCGGTCGTTGGCGAGCGCGTAGTCGACCGCCTCGCGGATGAGGCGCTTCGAGCCGAACTCGGAGATGGGCTTGACGCCGATGCCGACGGGGCCGTCGTGGATGACGTCGGCCACGTCCATGTCCTGTTCGAGGAAGTCGCGTACCTCCTCGGACTCGTCGGTGCCGGCCTCCCACTCGATGCCGGCGTAGACGTCCTCGGTGTTCTCCCGGAAGGTGACCATGTCCATCTCCTCCGGGTTCTTGACCGGCGAGGGAACGCCGTCGATGTAGTAGGTCGGGCGGACGTTGGCGAACAGGTCGAGCGTCTTGCGGAGCGCGACGTTCAGCGAGCGGAAGCCGGCGCCGACGGGGGTCGTCAGCGGACCCTTGATCGCGACGCGGTGGGTGCGGATGGCCGAGACGGTGTCCTCGGGGAGGTTCTCGTCGTACATCTCTCGGGCGCTGGCGCCGGCGTAGACGCGCATCCACGCGATGGACCGCCCGGTCGCCTCCGCGGCCGCGTCGAGGACCTGCTGCGCCGCCGGCCCGACGTCGGTGCCGATCCCGTCGCCGTGGATGATCGGGATGATGGGATTCGACGGGACGTTCAGCTCGCCGGTCTCCTCGTCGGCGAGCGTGATCGCCTCGCCGTCGTCGGGGACGTCGACCTTATCGTAGCTCATGAACGTTCGTGCGTTGTCGGACCCGCGTAAAGTGCCTGCCGTTTTGTAGCGCGCGCCGAACCGCCCGACAGCGCCGGATTCAGGTTGTTATCCGGCTCACCGCTCCACGACCTCGACGTCGAACATCGACCGCCACCGGTAGCGTCGACCGCCCCAGACGAACGTCCGACGCGCGAGCGCGTACGCGAGCAGTGCCGGCGAAATCAGGACACCCGGACCGGCGAGCAGGAACGTCGCCCGTCGGATCCCGAACCTCGCGTACGCCGCGCCCGACAGGGCCGTGACGAACGCCACGCCCGCTATCGGCGCCAGCAGGCACAACGCCGCGAGGCCGACCGAGAGGAGGAGGTTGACCGCGGCCGCCGCCGGCTCGTGGTGTCGCGTGATCTGGAAGAAGCGGACGAACCGCTCAAGCGACTCGCGCGTCGACCCGCCCGCCGCGACGGTTCGGGTGCGGTCGGCGGCGCTCACGTCGAGGTGCTCCACGAGGGTCCCGTCGTCGCTGACGGTCCGGCGGAGGTCGCCGAGGAGGGCGCCCTCGTCGAGGTCGTCCCGTTCGAACACGACCGCGCCGCCCCACGCGATTCCGCCGCGGGAGAGCGGCAGCGTCCCGCCGATGACGTACGCCGGTTCGAACAGCCGACCGAGCGGGTCCGCTCCGACGAACACGGGGACCTCCGTCGTCGGTCCCTGTCGATCGTAGTCGGCGTTGAGCTCCGCGAGCCACCCCTGCGGGTGACGGAAGTCGTCGTCGGTCCAGACGATACGGTCGTGTCCGGCGGCCTCCATGCCGGCGGCGATCGCGTTCGACTTCCCCGAACACCCCTCCGGCTCTCCCGCGACGACGACGCGGACGCCGTCCGGCAGGCTGTCGGCCTCCCCAGCGTCGCCCTCCCGTCCGACGCTCTCTCCAGCGTCGCCCTCTCCAGCGCCGCCATCCCGTCCGACGCCCCCGCCCCGACGCTCGGCCACCGGGTCGTCGTCGTCGTCGCAGATCACCAACAGCTCGTCGCCCTCGCCGAGCTGGGCGGCCACCTCCGAACACGCCTCCGTCCAGTGAACCGTCGGCAGGAGCACCGACGTCGGCGGGTGAGATCGCTCGCTCTCCGTCACGTCGATCGGTTCGGGCGGGGGACAGATAAGTGGTCAGCCGCTCGTCGGTCGCCCCGGTCGCCGCCCCGGTTCCGAACGTTACCTCGGCCGACACTCCCGCGTTCCGAGCTCCCTGACCCGCGTTTCGCCGCCGTCCGTCACGTCGATCTCGACCGCCGCGGCGGTCACCGACGCGACGTCCTCCCCCGCGAGTCCCGCCGACCGGTCGCAGAGATACGTGAGGAGCGGGTCGACGCGGGCGGGCGCCTCGTCGTCCGCCAGCAGGGTGAGGTACTTCCGCCAGCGCGCGGTGGGGTACGCCCGCGCGTCAGACGGAGGCCGGTCGACCGCGACGGGGTCGCCGTACAGCGCGTCGATCCGGTCGCCGTCGGCGGTCGCCGCCGTCGCGAGGAAGCGCGCGTCGATCGAACTCGGGTTCGGCGCGAACATGTCCCAGCCGTGCTCCGCCGGGCCCGCCGTCGCCGCCACGGGTTCGGGCGCGTCGACGAGCCCGGCCGCCATGCCGTTCCACGCGAGCAGCGACACGAGGAGGACGGCGGCGACGGCGGCGGCGACGCGACCGCGGACCGCCCGGTCCGGAAGGACGCGCGCCGCTCGGTTTCTCGGCCCCTCGTTTCGCGGGTCGCCGACGAGGGCCGACTCCGCGGCCCGGCGGAGCCGCGCGCCGGACGGTCCGACGGCCCCCTCGACGCGGTCCCAGACGAACGGCGGGAAAAACGGGAGCAGGGCGGCCGCCGAGACCAGCGGGAAGACGCCGAGCTGGAGCGTGAACGCCATCGAGAGGTGCGCGGCGAACAGGCATCCGGCGAGCGCGGCCCGGACCCGTCCGGCCGACGCGACGAGCAGCGGCGACGCGACGAGCAGCGCAAGCCAGCCGTAGGTGGCGGCCGCGAGCAGCGGCGCCGCCTCGGGCAGCAGCCCTCCGAGCGGCCCGTGGAGGTACGTGAGCCGGAACACTTGTCCGACCGCCTCGCCTCCGGTCCACGCCGTCCCCCTGAGCTTCTCGACCGCGTTGGCGCCGTAGACCACCACGACGACGGCCAACAGGAGCGCCGACGCCGGGCCGGCGAAACGGTCCTCGCGGGCCGCTCGGACGGAGTCCCCGAGCGACGCGCCGCCGCGCACGGCGTCGACCGACCAGCGCGCGCCGAGGGGGCAGAACAGCCCGGCCGCGAGCAGTTGGACGAGCAGCTTGTCGCCCGCGTTGAGCACGAACGGGTTCCGCGCCTGTAGCGACGCGAGCAGGACCAGCGAGACCGCCGTCGCCACGCGGGTACGGTGGCCGGTCGCGAGCGCGACGGCGGCGACGGCGGCGACGAGGAACAGCAGCGCGACGGACCACGCCTCGCCGGAGAGCGCGTGCAGCGAGAGGCGAGCGGCGAGGGGGTACGCCTCCGCGAGCGCCGAGCGCGGGAGCGCGCCAGCGTCGGTATAAAAGGCCGTCAGGTTCCGAGCGCGCAGTCCGAGATCGACGAGGAGGGCGATCCCCAGCGCGACCCGAAACGCCGCGAGGGCGCGCCGGTCGACTCCGACGCGGGCCCGGACTGCGCTCCGGAGGCGACGACGGACCGAGCCCCGAACGGCAGACTCTCCGTCGGGGTCGGCTTCGAGACCCGCGGCGGGGTCGTCGTCGGCGCGCTCTCGGTGCTCGTCCACAATGGTGGCGACTCCCCGAGGCGCGGAGATAGGTCTTGCGGCGGGGACTCGGATCGACTTCCGCCGCTTTCCCGACCCTTATCGGGGCGCCGGGGGACCTCCGAATATGCCACAGCGCCCCTCGATGCGCGTCGTCGTCCACGGCGGCGCCGGCGGCGTCCCGGACGAACCGGCGCGGAGACAGGAGACGCTCGACGAGGCGGCCGACCGCGGCGCCGACGCCGAGACCCCTCTCGACGCGGTCGTAGCGGCGCTCGCGCCCCTCGAATCGAGCCCGCGGTTCAACGCCGGCGTCGGCGGTGCGGTCCAGTCCGACGGCGTCGTCCGCACCGACGCCGGCGTGATGACCTCGGACCGGGCGGTCGGCGCCGCCTGCTCGATGCCGGGCGTCGAGCACGCGGCGAGCGTCGCACGTGTCGTCCGCTCCGAGACGCCGCACGTCTTCGTCTCCGGCGCCCACGCCGTCGACCTCGCCGACGAGTTCGGCGTCGAGACGGGCGTCGACCTGCTCACCGACGAGACGCGCGAGCGCTACGAGGCGGAGGACCCGCCGCGAGGCGGCCCCCGCGAGCACCTCGACTGGCTCGCGTCGCGGTTCGGGTCCGGGGACGATCACGCGGGGCAGGGCTCCGGGAGCGACGCGGACGGCGACGGGAAGCACGACGCGCCCGACCACGACACGGTCGGTGCGGTCGCGTCCGACGGCGAGACGTTCGCGGCGGCGACGTCCACGGGCGGCCGGTCGTTCGCGCTCGCGGGGCGGGTCGGCGACGTGCCGCAGGTCGGCTCCGGCTTCTTCTGTACCGAGGCCGGCGGCGCGAGCGCGACGGGGGCCGGCGAGGACATCGCGCGCGTCACGCTCTCGCGGCGAGCCGTCGACTTCCTCGACGAGGGGCTGGGCGCGCAGGCGGCGGCCGACCGGGCGATCGAGGAGTTCGATGAGATCACCGGGTCCGGGGCGGGGGTCATCGCCCTCGACGATGACGGCGTCGGGAGCGCGTTCAACACGGACGGGATGCAGACGAGCGTCGCTCGCGAGTAGTCGTCGATTGGGATCGCGCCGAATACAGACGTATGGGTCAACGCGACGGCTCAGGGAGGACAGCGCGACGGCTCAGGGAGGACAGCGCGACGGCTCAGGGATGAACGTCACGTGGATTCCCCGAGTACGGGTCGATGCTGGCTGACGGCGCTCCCTATCGAGGTGAGTATGACGAAGACCCCGATTACGACGAGTACGACTCCGAGAACCGGTTCGGACAGCCGGTAGAGCAGCCACCCCATAGCGACGTTTGCACCCGCCAGAGAGAACGGGTAGACGGTCCGTAGCAGGTGCATCGTTCTCGGATAGGTGTACGCAGATACATATTAAATAGGCTACTAAAACACAAACAACCGGTTAAGTTTGACCACCGATCGGGTGGCGATCGCCGACGCGCGTCCGGTGAGTCGCATCGAGCCTCCGTCGTCCCCGTCGCCGGCTTATCGATGCTCTAAACGACGGGGACGGCGCGTTCAACGATGCCTCTGCGGCCCACCACCGCTCGAGGGCCTCATCGGGGTTCCCGACGCCGATCCGCGTCGCCGCCCGCGGAGGCGAGGATACAAATCCGCCCGCCGCCTTGCCCGCGTATGGTCACGTTCCTCGCCGGCGGCACGGGGACGCCGAAGCTCCTCGACGGGGCGACCCGCGTGTGGGACCCCGCGGCGATCGCGGTCGTCGCCAACACGGGCGACGACGTCGAGCTCGGCGGCCACCTCGTGTGCCCGGACGTCGACACCGTGCTGTTCGCCGGCGGCGGCGTCCTCGACCGCGAGACGTGGTGGGGAATCGCGGACGACACCACCGAGACGCACGCCGAGCTGCGCCGGCTCGCAGGGGAGGTCGGACTCGGAACGGCCCCGCGCTACCTCGACGTCGAGGCGCAGACGGCGGGCCGCGAGATCGCCCGCTGGCGGCGCTTCTCCGGCGTCGGCGAGTTCATGGAGATCGGCGACCGCGACCGAGCGGTCCACGTCACGCGCACGAGCCTGCTCGACGAGGGCCGCACGCTCACCGAGGCGATCCGGACGCTCGCCGACGCCTTCGGCCTCGACGTCGGACTCCTCCCGATGTCCGACGACCCGGTCGCGACGCTGGTCCACACCGAGGCCGGCGAGACGATCCACTTCCAGGAGTACTGGGTCGCGCGCCGCGGCGAGCCCGGGGTCGCCGACGTGGAGTTCCGGGGCGCCGCCGACGCCGAGCCGACCGCCGCCGTGCTCGACGCCCTCGCCGACCCCGTGGTCATCGGCCCCTCGAACCCCGTGACGAGCGTCGGCCCGATGCTCGCGCTCCCCGGGTTCGAGGCCGCGCTTCGCGAGACCCCCGTCGTCGCGGTCTCGCCGTTCGTCGGCGACGAGGTGTTCTCCGGGCCGGCGGCCGACCTCATGGCCGGCGTCGGCCGCGACCCCTCGACCGCGGGCGTCGCCGACGCGTACCCGTTCGCCGACGCGTTCGTCCTCGACTCGGCCGACCCGACCGAGCTCCCCGACCGCCACGTCGAGCGTACTGACACCCGAATCGACGACGCGGACGACGCCGAACGCGTCGCTCGGGCCTGCGAGCGCGCGCTGGCGGCGGTGACGGACGCGTCGGCGACCGACGCGGAGGTGGCGGAGTGACGGCGAGCGAAGACGACGGCCCGACCCCGTTCCTCGTCGCCGCCAGTCTCAGCGGCGCGGCCGACGCCGACTGGGCGGGCGCCGCGGCCCCGCACGTCGACGCGGCGATGCTCGGCGGGATCGCGCTTGACCCCGCCAGCCGGGCGGCCGCGCGCGACCTCGTCGCCCGGGGGCGCTCGGAGTTTCTCCCCGCCGAGCCGCTCGCGTGGATCGACCGGCAGCTCGCCGCGCTCGCCGACGCGCCGGTCCGCCCCGGCGTCAACGTCCGCAGCGCGACCGTCGGCCCGGTGCGCGAGGCGGCGGCGGTCTGCGCCGCCCGCGACGCGGTCTGCGAGGTCAACGCCCACTGCCGGCAGCCGGAGCTGCGCGCGGTCGGCTGCGGCGAGTCGCTCCTCCGCGACCGCGACCGGCTGGCCGACTACGTCGCCGCCGCGGCCGAGACGGGCGCGACGACGAGCGTGAAGGTCCGCGCCGAGGTCCCGGGCGTCGACCTCGTCGCCGTCGCCGACGCCGTCGCCGAGGCGGGGGCCGACTGGCTCCACGTCGACGCGATGGATTCGGAGCGCGTCGTCGGCGACCTGACCGCGGATGACCGCGGTCTCCGCACCGGGCTCACCGTGATCGCCAACAACGGCGTCCGGGGCCGGCGGACCGTCGCCGAGTACGCCGCGCACGGGGCCGACGCCGTCAGCGCCGGGCGCCCGACCGAGCGTCCGTCCGAGCTCGCGCGTATCGCCGAGGCGGTGCGCGCTTGGCGGGAGGAGGAACTGCCGGCGGACGAGACGGCGCGGCGGCGGGAGGCGCCGCCGTGACTGCCGCCGGCGACCCGGTCGACGACGCGACGCTCGCGCTCCTGCTCGAGGTCGCTGGCACTCCCAAGCCCGGCAACGTCGACCGCCGCCGGGACCTCGGCGACCTCCGGTTCGAGTCGTTCCTGGGCGGGGCGGTCGGCGCCCGCGAGGGGCTCGAACTGGCCGCGGGCGGGGCGGCCCCCGTCGGGGACGCCTTCGAGCGCGCGGTGGTGGGGATGGCCGACCGAGCGGGGACGAACACGCAGTTCGGCTGCCTGCTACTGCTCGTTCCGCTGGTCCGCGCGACCGTCGCGGGAGCGGACGCGTCCGCGGGGCGCTCCGCGCGGGCCCCCTCCCCAGCGGCCGTCGACCGAGTGACCCGCGAGGCCACCGTCGACGACGCGGTCGCGTTCTACCGCGCGTTCGAGCACGTCGACGTCGCGGTCGCGGACCCGCCCGCGGACGCCGCCGAGCTGGACGTCCGCCGCGGGAGCGACGCGGCGCCGACGCTCCGCGAGCGGGGGCTGACGCTGCGGGACGTGATGGCGCTCTCGGCCGATCCCGACCGCTCGGACCGCGCCCCCGACCGCAACGCGCAAGAGTGGGTCGAGGGGTTCCCGCGGACGTTCCGCGCCGCCGAGTGGATACGGGACGATACGGGGCCGCTGACCGATCGGGCCGCGCGCGCCTTCCTCGGACTCCTCGCCGCCGAGCCCGACACGCTGGTCGCCGCGACCCACGGGCTCGAGGCGGCGCGCGAGGCGAGCGCTCGGGCGGCCGCGCTGCTCGACGGAGCGGACGGGGTCGGCTCGGAGACCGCCGCAGGGGTCGGCGGCGTCGACACCGACGCGGTCCACGGTGCCGACCTCAACGCCGCGGACGGGTTGGCGACGGCGTTCGTCGACGAGGAGATCAACCCCGGGACGACGGCGGATATCACCTGCGCGGCGCTGTACGTCGCGCTCCGACGCGGCGCGGAGGTGGCGCCGTGACCGACGACGGATCCGACGGGAGCCGCGGCGGGGCGGCGGACGTCGCCGACGCCGTCGCGCCGGACGGCTGGCCGGTGGCGCTCCGCGGCGTCACCGAGTCGATCGTGACGACGCTCGGCCCGAACGACCGCTGGAACGTCGCGGCGCTCGGGCTCCACGCGCCGGACGACCCCGCTGACCCCGTCACCGCGCGGACCTACGGCCGAACCCGGACGTGGCGGAACTTCACGGAACGCGGCGGCGGCGTCGTCCAGTTCACGTCCGATCCGCGCACCTTCGTCGACGCCGCGCTGACGGTCCGGGAAGTCGACGAGCCGGTCCTCGAAACGGCCGACGCCTGGGTCGAGGTCACCGCCGAGGAGGTCGGAAGCGAGACGGAGGGCGACACCACGATTCGGACGTGGTCGCTCGATCCGGCCGAGAGCGCGGTGCTCAGAGAGCGCGTGCCGACGATCAACCGCGGGTTCGGCGCGGTCGTCGACGCGACGGTCGCCGCCTCGCGGCTCGACGTGCCCGCCTTCGAGACGGCGGAACTGCTCGATCGGCTGGCGTACTTCGCGGACGTGGTCGACCGCTGCGGCGGGCCGGCCGAGCGCGAGGCGTTCGCCCGGATAGACGAGGCGACCGGCTGGCGGGAGCGGGCGGGAGGCGACGAGGAGTGACCGCGACCGAGCGGGCGATCGACGCGAGCGCGCCTGCGGCCCGTTCGCGGCGTAACGAACCCTTTTAGTTCGGCCCGGCGGTATCGCTCGGTATGGCCATCAAACCCAAGTACATCAAGCAGCTCGGAAACGTCCTGCTTGAGCGGTATCCCGACTCGTTCAACACGGACTTCGAGACGAATAAGGAGAGCGTCACGGCCCTGACGACCGTCGAGTCGAAGGGCGTCCGCAACCGGATCGCCGGCTACGTCACTCAGAAGAAGTCGCAGGCGGCCCAGAAGGCGTAAACGGGCTCGAGTTTTCGACCGCCTCGCCTCAGTCCCCCCGAGCCGCGGCGCTCGGCTCACCGATCACCCCGCCGCTTATGCCTCAAGCCGCGGCCACCTCGCCGCGATGGACGCCCTCGTCCGCCCGGTCGTCGACCCGACCTTCGCGGCCGCCGCGCTCGCGTTCCTGTGCGGCGGCGTCGCGCTCGGCGCCGTGAGCGGGCTCGTCCCGGGCCTCCACGCGAACAACTTCGCGCTGTTGCTCGCCGGGTTCGCCCCCTCCGTCTCCGCCGACCCGCTCCTCGTCGGCGTCGCGATGCTCGGCGCGGGCGTCGTCCACTCCTTCCTCGACATCGTCCCCGCGCTCGCGCTCGGCGTGCCCGACGCGGCGACGGCGGTCGCGGCGCTGCCGGGTCACCGGCTCGTGATCGCCGGCAGGGGGCGCGAGGCGATCCGGCTGTCGGCGGTCGGCTCCGGGCTGGCGGTCGCGCTCGCGGTGCCCCTCGCCGTGCCGATCACCTGGGCCATGGTCCGCGGCTATCCGACGGTACGGGCGCACCTCCCGCTGCTTCTGGCCGGCGTCGTCGCCTTTCTCGTGCTCACCGAGTCGTCGAAGCGGGCCGCGGTCGGCGGCTTCGTCGCGTTCCTCGCGAGCGCCGCCCTCGGCTTCGCGACCCTCGACGTCGACCCCGCGGCGCCGCTCGACGCCGGCGGCGTCCTCGCGCCGCTGTTCGCCGGGCTGTTCGGCGCGCCCGTGCTCGTCGACGCGCTCGGCGGCGAAGGCGTCCCGCCGCAGGCCGACGCGCGGATCACGATGGGTCGCCGGGACCTCGGCGTGAGCGCCGGCGCCGGGTCGCTCGCGGGCGCGGTTGTCGGCTACGTCCCCGGCGTCTCCGCGGCGATCGCCGCCGTCGCCGCGCTGCCGGCGGTCCCGCGCGAGGAGGGCGACCGCGGGTTCGTCGTCGCCACGAGCGGCGCCAACACGGCGAACACGATCTTCGCCCTGTTCGCGCTCGTCGCGCTCGGCACGCCCCGAACGGGCGTCACGGTCGCCATCGATCGCGCCGGCGTTCCCTTCGCGCTCCCGATCCTCCTCGCGGCCGCGGGGACCGCGGCGGCCTGCGGGTTCGCGCTCGTCCTCCTCGTCGGAGACGCGTACCTCCGCGTCGTGGGGGACGCGGACTACACTCGGCTGTCGGTCGGCGTCCTGGCGCTGCTCGCCGCCGTCTCGTTCCTGTTCGCGGGGGCGTTCGGCGTCGGCGTCTTCCTCGTCGCCGGCGTGCTCGGGCTCGTTCCGCCGCGGGTCGGCGCCCGGCGGGTCCACCTGATGGGCGTGCTGATCGGACCGCTGATCGTCGGCTGAGCGCCGCGATCCTTCGTTGCCGCCGACCGCGAGTCGCGCTCCGCGGTCCTCCGCTCCCACCTACCGTCAGCCGCGCTCCGCGGGCTCGACGCCCGAGCGTCGAGGTACCGAATCGCACGCCGCGATCGGCGTCGGACTCAAAGAACAACGGTTAAAAGTCGCGCGGTGGTGTTTCAGAGTATGAGCGAGAGTGAAACGCAGGGCACCCGTCAGTGTGTCTCCTGTGGTATTCAGGTGGCCGGTATGAACGCCGCGCGGTTCTCCTGCCCGGACTGCGGGGCGACTATCCACCGGTGCGCGAAGTGCCGGAAGCAGAGCAACCTCTACGAGTGCCACGACTGCGGCTTCCGAGGGCCCTAGTTATGGGAGACGTCGCCGCCAAAATCAAGGTCATGCCGAACAGCCCCGAGGTCGACCTCGACGACCTGCAGGACCGACTCGAGGAGTCGCTCCCGCAGGGCGCGAAGATCCGCGGCTTCCAGCGCGACGACGTCGCGTTCGGCCTCGTCGCCCTCCTGCCGACAGTCATCGTCCCCGACGGCGCGGGCGGCACCGAGGCGGTCGAGGAGGCGTTCGCCGACGTCGACGGCGTCGAGTCCGTCGCCGTCGAGAACGTGGGCCGGCTGTAAGGTCGACGCCGGCGTCGACCCGGAACTCGGACGCGTTTTCGTTCCGTTTCGCACCGTTTCTTTCGCTTCGCCAGCGACGAGCGCGTCTCGTCCCGCCGTGACCGGTTACTCCGTGTGTTCGCGGACCCAGGCGGAGAGCTCCTCGCCGGGGATGAATCCCTCCGCTCGGCGCGCGACGGGCTCGCCGTCGACGAACAGCACGAACAGCGGGACGCTCCGCACGTCGAACCGCTCGACGAGCGGCGGATCGTCGCGGGGGTTTATGAGGGCGACATCGACGTCGAGCGCGCGGGCGACGTTCCCGAGGACGGGCTCCATGCTCGCACAGATGCCGCACCCGTCGGTGTAGAACTCGACGAGCGCGGCGTCCGCGTCGGCGACGAACGCGTCGAGCGCGTCCGCGTCCGCGAGCGGCGTCGGACGACGGGCGCTCTCGTCCCCTCCCGCCCCGGCGTCGCTGGCAGCAGTATTGGACATTATACGCACTATTCGGGCCGAACGCTAATAAACGCTCGCTCGACGGGGTTGCGCACGCGACCCGTCGGCGGATCGGGCTCAGGAAACGTCGACAGCGCCGCCCTCGGCGGCGCTCTCGGCGAGCGCGTCGACGACCCGCATGTTCGCTATCGCCTCTCCACCGCCGGTCAGCGGGGCGGTGCCGTCCGCGACGCAGTCGGCGAAGTGTTCGACCTGCAGCCGGTACTGGTCCACCGGGTCGAACGTCTCGACGCCGCGCCGGTCGTCGATCTCGTAGGTCAGCTCCACCGGCTCGTCGTCGGGCGCGTCGAACGCCCGCTCGACCTCGATCCAGCCGTTCGTCGCGTCGATCCGATAGCGCTGGACGAGCCGCGTGTCGAAGCCGGAGGCGACCCGCGCCGACCGGCCGTCCGCGTACTCCAGCACGCCGGCGAGCTCCGTGTCGACGCCGGCGTCGCGGGTGTCGTTCGCGTGCGCGTACGCCCGGTCCGGCTCGCCGAGGACCGCCCTCGCGAGAGACACGGGGTAACAGCCGACGTCCATCAGCGACCCGCCGGCCAGCGCCGGGTCGAGCCGTACGTCGTTCGGTCGGCCGTACAGCGGGAACCGGAACGCCGAACTGACGGTACGCACGTCGTCCAGTTCTCGGTCGACCAGTTCGAGGACCCGCTCGGTGCGGGGGTGGTACCGGTACATGAACCCCTCCATCAGCGTGACGCCGCGGTCCTCGCAGTGGTCGACCACCTCGCGCGCCTCCGCCGCGTCGGCCGCGAGCGGCTTCTCGCAGAGCACGTGAAGCCCGGCGTCGGCCGCGCGGGTCGTCCACTCGGCGTGGAGCCCGTTCGGCAGGGGAACGTAGACCGCGTCGAGCTCGTCGTCGTCGAGCAGCGCCTCGTAGGAGCCGTAGCTCCGCGGGATCGACTCCGACTCGGCGAACGCCGCCGCTCGGTCGCCGTCGCGCGATGCGACCGCGCCGACCGCGTGGTCGCTCGCCGCGATCGCCGGGATCACCGCGTCGCGAGCGATCCCCGCGGTGCCGAGCACGCCGAACGTAAGGGGGTCACGCCGTGTTGACATACGCGACCACCGACGGGCCGGATCATAAAAAGGGTCGGTGACTCCGCCCCGGGCCGATCGGCGGTCGTCCGCGCCGCGCTACCGCTCCGGGGGCTCCGGATCCACGAGCGGCGAGTCCGCGTTGGCGCACTCGGGTCGACCGCAGACGCCGGCGTCGTCGCCCGCGCGCGAGACCCCGTCGGAGAGCGACTCGATCTCCCACCTCACCTCGTGGCCGGTCGCCGACTCGTGCTCGTCGAGCGCGGCCCGCGCGGTCGGGAGGCCGTCGTACCTCGCCTCGAACGAGCAGTCGACACACCTGACCGCGACGCGCGTCCGTGCCATAGCGAATATTGGTCGGAGACCACAAAACCCTCGCGGTATGACGGCCGTGCGGAACCGGAACCGGCAGACCGAGCACCGACGGGAGGAACGGCGGACCGAGAGTCGATAGGAGGAACTGTAGGCCGAGAATCGACCGAGGGATCGGCCGGACGGAGAGGTCCAGCCCCTACGCCGGCTCGTCCTCCTCGGGCTCGGTCCGCCAGCCGCCGGTCAGGGTGATCACCCACAACAGCACGCCGGCGAGCACGAAGACGGCGGCCATGTACGGGAGCAGCGGTAGCTCGATGCCGACGAAGTCGAGCACCGTCCGGATCTCGTAGACGATCACGCCGAAGACCGCGAACGCGACCAAGAGCCCGCCGCGGGTCATGTCGAAGCTCATAGGATCACCCCGGCGAGCGAGGCGGCGCCGCCGACCGCGCCCAGTATCGGCGTCACCGCGGCCGCGAGCGCGTCGAGCGTCGGTGCGATCCACGCCGGATACGTGCCCACGCCCGGGCCGAGCAGTCCGCCGCGGTTGATGATCGCCGCCAGCGGGAGCGCGTACGCGAGGACGACGAGCGTCAGTGCGATTCCCACCCAGAGCCGGAGGCTGTCGAGCACCTGCGGGGCGTCGTCGGGGCCGGACAGCGCCGGCGGGAGCGACTCGGCGAGCCCGGACACCTTCGGGTTCCCCATCGTGAGCACGAGGTTCCCGATGAACAGCACCGTCGAGACGAACAGCAGCGTTCCGCCGACGGCGATCTGGACGTTGAGCTCCTCGAACCCGCCGAACATCGTCGGGTAGTCGAAGCCGCTGTACTCGGGTTCGGCGGTCCGGCGGGGCACGCCCATGATCCCCTGGGCGTGCATCGCGTTGGACATCAGCGCCATGCCGACGAACCAGACGACCACTTGGAACAGCCCGATCGCCCGGCTGTACACGGGCTTGTTGGAGATCTGCGGCCAGATCCAGTAGGTGGCGGCCATGAAGGTGAGCGCGACGGCGGTGCCGACGGTGAGGTGGAAGTGGCCGGGGACCCAGATGGTGTTGTGGATCATGTAGTTGATGTTCATGCCGGCGTTGACCATGCCGGAGAAGCCGCCGGCGGCGAACATCAGGCCGGCGAGCATCATGCCGGTGAACTCGGGCTTGCGCCACGGGAGGTCGGTGAGCCAGCCGAGGAGGCCGGTGCCGCCGCGCTGGCGGGCGCCGTACTCGACGCTCGCGACGACCGTGAACGCGGTGAGCAGGCTCGGCAACAGCAGGAACATCGTGTTGGTCATCGAGATGAACTTGAACCCCTCTGCGATCCCGGGGTCGAGGTACTGGTGGTGGATGCCGACCGGGGTAGAGAGGAGGAGGAAGAGGACGAACACGACGCGTGCGAGGGGGTCGCTGAACAGCCGGCCGCCGGCGATCTTCGGGAGCACCGTGTACCACAGGAGGTAGGCGGGCATGAGCCAGAAGTAGACGACGGGGTGGCCGAAGAACCAGAACAGGGTGCGGGTGAGGGTGGGGTTGACGGAGTCGATGAAGCCGAGCGACCACGGGAGGAGGAAGATGAGCACGGAGGCGGCCACGGCGGAGGAGGCGATGTACCACATGGCCATGGTGGTCAACACCATGAATGTCTGGAGCGGGATGCGTTCGTCGGGGTGGTCGCGTTTCCAGGCGAGGAAGGTGCGGAACCAGTCGGCGCCGGCGATCCAGGAGCCGACGATGAAGACGGCGAGGCCGGCGTAGAACATGGGATGCGCCTGGAGGGGTGCGTAGAAGGTGAAGAGGACGTCCGCGCTCATGTCGAGCGCGGGGACGAAGCCGGCGAGGATGGAGACGCCGGTCATGGTCATGCCGACCGCCATGATCGCGTACCACGTCCAGGTGATCCGGATGTCGATGAGCGGTCGGTCGAGGCTCCGGGTCACCGCCCAGGTGAACAGCCCCACGAGGAAGAACGTGGTGAAGCTGATCGCCAGGAACACGCCGTGCGCGGTGAGGGACGTGTAGTAGTCGGTCGAGGAGATGATCCCCCGGAATACCCCGGTTCGGTGGAGCGTCTGGATGATCCCGAAGATCGCTCCGAGCGCGAGCGCGAGGAAGGAGCTGAGGAGCGCGGCGCGGACGATCCGCGCCTCGTCGGGGAACTTGTCGACGAAGGACTGCTCGGCCTCGATGGCGTCGCTCACGCGTCGTCACCCCCGCTGTTCCGCTCGTCGAACTCGGCCTGACTGACGACGTTGACCTTCCCCTCCATGACGTGGTGGCCGGCGCCGCAGTACTCGTTACAGATGAGCCCGTACTCCTGTCGGTCGTCGGTCTTGACGGTGATCTGAGAGACTTCACCGGGAACGACCATCGTGTTGGCGTTGGTGCCGGCGACCTCGAACCCGTGGATGACGTCCCGAGAGGTGACGTAAAACGTCACGGTGCTGTTTTCGGGGACGACGATCGGACTCGGCTCGAAGCCGAACTGGTAGGCGACGACGTAGGCGGCGTACTCGTTGTCGCCGACCTGCTCGACGCGGGGTTCGGAGAAGCGGTCGTCCTCGTCGAGCGCTTGGGCGTCGATGGGGGGTTCGCTGTCGGAGACCATGGCGACGCCGGGGCCGACGGCGCCGTAGGTGACCGAGCCGATGAGCAGCAGTATCAGGAGGATGGACGCCGCGAGCCAGAGTTTTTCGTAGGCGTGAATGTGCATACGTTGTCACCCCACGACGACCAGGTCGCGGCCGAGGAACTCGATGTAGTAGATGTACACCCACGCGAGCAACAGGATGACGAAGTAGATCGCGATGAGCGTGAGGGTTCCGATCGGGTCGAACTCCTCTTCACCGCTCACATCGTCACTCGATGCGTGTGCGGCTTGGTTTTGTCCCATAGGCCGGCTTATAGACTGAAAGATATATAATATCGATCCGTTCTCGGGGGCTGAAAACACGGACGTTATATATGTTGGCTGGCCCGTACGTTTCGATATGGAATTCTCGCTCCAGCGGGCCGTGCTCCTCGTGTTGGGCGGCCTCGTCCCGGCAGCGGTGTTCATCGCCGACCGGGCGGAGATATTCGTCGCCGTGACGCTCGTGAACGTGTTGATCATCTGGGGGAGCCTCCACGTCGCGACCGGCGGGAGCCTCCGCCCCGGGTCGGCCTCGTCCGACGCGGCGGATCCGGACGAGGCGTAGCGTCGTCGGCCGACCGCCGGACTCGAACCCAATGTCGAACTGCACCCTCTGTGACCTTCCGACGGGGGACGACCCCCACACCGCCCCCGACGTCGACGGCGAGTTCTGCTGTCGCGGCTGCCTCGCGGTCGCCCGCTCTCTGGACGACGTCGACGACGTCGACGACCTCGACGAACGTCGCCCCGAGGCGCGGGCCGACGAGGCGTTCGACGGGGAGACGACGTTCCTCCACGTCGACGGGATGCACTGTGCGACGTGCGAGTCGTTCCTCGAACTGACCGCCGGCGAGCAGGAGGGCGTCGCGGCCGCGGAGGCGAGCTACGCCACCGACACGATCCGCGTCGACTACGATCCCGACACCGTGAGCGCCGCGGACCTCCCCGAGCGGCTCTCGGTCGCGGGGTACACCGCGAGCGACCGGGCCGACCCGGACCCGGACGGCGACGACGTCGCCGTCGTCCGCTTCCTGATCGGCGGCGGGCTCTTCGGGATGATGGCGATGCTGTGGTACGTCCTCTTCCTGTACCCGACCTACTTCGGCTACGAACCGATCCTCGACCTCGGCGGCGTCTCGGGCACCTACCTGTTCGCTCAGGTGTGGGTGTTCTCCTCGATCGTCCTGTTTTACACCGGCTATCCGATCCTGCGGGGCGCGTACGTGAGCCTCCGGGCGCGGCAGCCGAACATGGACCTGTTGGTGTCGCTGGCGGCGGCCAGCTCGTACGCGTACAGCACGCTCGCGATGCTCCTCGGCCGCACCGACCTCTACTTCGACGTGACGATCGCCGTGATCTTAGTCGTCACCGCCGGCAACCACTACGAGTCGCTAATCAAACGGCGCGCGACCGGCATGCTCTCCGACCTCACGACGGCCGGCGACCGGACGGTCCGAACCGAGTCCGGCGAGACCGTCGCGGCGGAGGCGGTCGACCCCGGCGATCGGCTCCTCGTGCGCCCCGGCGAGCGGGTCCCCTTCGACGGGACCGTGGCCGAGGGGACCGCCGCCGTCGACGAGGCGCTCGTCACGGGCGAGTCGCTCCCGGCGACGAAGCGGGAGGGCGACGAGGTCCGCGGCGGGACGGTCGTCACCGACGCGCCGGTCGTCGTCGAGGTCGGCGAGGACGCGACGAGCACGCTCGACACGCTCGTTCGGCTCCTGTGGGAGATCCAGAGCTCGCGGTCGGGCATCCAACGGCTGGTCGACAAGCTCGCGACCGTGTTCGTTCCGCTCGTCGTCGCCGTCGCCGTCCTCGGCGCGGCGGCCACCTTCGCGCTCGGATCGGCGCCCGTGGACGCCGCGCTCGTCGGACTCACGGTGCTCATCGTCTCGTGTCCCTGCGCGCTCGGGCTCGCGACACCGCTCGCGATCGCCGCCGGGATCCGCGACGCGGCCCGCCGCGGGATCGTGATCGTCTCGGACGCCGTCTTCGAGGAGGCGGCCGACATCGACACCGTCGTGCTGGACAAGACGGGGACGCTCACCGACGGCGAGATGCGACTGCTCGACACCGTCACCGACGGCGCGTCGCCGGACGAGGTGCGCCGCCGAGCGGCGGCGGTCGAGCGCGCCTCTGTCCACCCCGTCGCCGAGGCGATCGTCGACGCTGTCGCCGCCGACGGCGGGAGTCCCGCACGCGACGACGCGAGCGCCGGACCGGAGACGGCGACCGACGGGGGTGTGACGGCCGGCGACGAGGGCGACGGGACGCGACCCGCCGACGCGCCCCCCGACGCCGCCGACGGCACGTCGACCGCTGCGGTGACCGTCTCGGACCGCGGCGTGACGGGACGGGTCGACGGCGAGGTGGTCGTCGTCGGCCACCGGTCGCTGTTCGCCGGGGCGGAGTGGACCGTCCCGGCGTCGCTCGACGCGGCCGGTGAAACGGCCCGCGAAGCGGGGCGAGTCCCCGTCTTCGTCGGCTGGGAGGGGTCGGTCGTCGGGGTGCTCGTCGTCGGCGACGAGGTCCGTGACGGCTGGGAAGCGGTCGTCACCGACCTCGCCGACGGCGGGCGGCGGGTCGTGGTGCTCACCGGGGACTCGGCCGCCGCCGCCCGGCGGTTCGAGGAGCACCCCGCGGTCGACGAGACGTTCGCGGAGGTGCCGCCGGAGGCGAAAGCCGAGACCGTGCGGCGGCTCGCGGCGACCGAGCGCGTCGCCGTGGTCGGCGACGGGAGCAACGACGCGCCGGCGCTCGCCGCGGCCGACCTCGGCGTCTCGGTCGCGAGCGGGACCGACCTGGCGGCCGACGCCGCGGACGCCGTCCTCCTGGAGGACCGTCTCTCCGCGATCCCCGAACTGTTCGCGGTCACGCGCGGAACGAACCGGCGGCTCAAGCAGAACCTCGGCTGGGCGTTCGTCTACAACGCGGTAGCGATCCCGATGGCGATATCGGGCGTGCTCAACCCGCTCCTCGCCGCGCTCGCGATGGCGACGAGCAGCGTCCTCGTAGTGACGAACTCCGCGCGTCCGATTTATAAAGAGGAGTGACGAGGCCTCACGCCGTCGCGCCGACGTGCGGCCTGACGGCGCGCACGATGGCGTCCACGTCGTACTCGTCTTCGGTCTTGTCGAAGACGACCTCGTCGCCCGCGCGGACGACGAACACGCCGTCGTCACCCGTGACGAGGGCGACCTCGTCGAGGTCCTCGCCGAACTGCTTGAACAGCGCCTCCGAGACGTCCTGAGCGCGGTTCAACATCCCGCACGGTACGCAGTACTCGATCTCGACTCGGGTCATACGTCTCGCGTTTCGCGTCGAACGGACTTAAAAACCCGCCGCGCGGTCGGATCCTCCCACGGCGATCGCTCGTGTCGCTACTCCGACCGGTCGACGCCGGTGATCTCGAACCGCGCGCCGCCGCGGTCCCCCTCGCCGATCCGCAGTTCCCATCCGTGGGCGTCGACGGTCCGATCGACGATCGCCAGTCCGAACCCGGTTCCGTCGGCAGACGACGTGACGCCGGTCTCGCACACTTCGTCGACTCGGTCCGTCGGGATCCCGACCCCGTCGTCTTCGACGAAGAAGCCGTCCGCCCCGTCCAGCGTCCCCACGCGAACGGTCACGTCGCGGCCGCCGTGTTCCACGCTGTTCCGAAAGAGGTTCTCGAAGACGTGCGACAGTCGGTCGCGATCGGCCCGCACCGTCGCCGACCCGTCCGCGCGGAGCGTCGCGTCCGCCGTGTCCACGCGCGACCAGCACTCTCGCGCGCACTCCGCGAGGTCGACGTCGCCGGCGTCGTCGACGCTCTTCCCCTCGCGGGCGAGCGTGAGCGTCTCGTCGATGATCTCGTCCATCCGATCGAGCGCGGGCTCGGCCGCCTCGATGTGCTCGTCCTCGGGGTGGGCCCGTCTGGCGAGGTCGATACGCCCGCGGACGACGTTGAGGGGATTCCGGAGGTCGTGCGAGACGACGCTCGCGAACTCCTCGAGCCGGTCGCGCTCGCGGCGGAGGTCGGCCTGTCGGAGGCGACTCCGCTCCGCCGCGACCTCGCGTTCGATCGCTTGCGCCTCGAACAGCCCGATGAGCAGTCCGATCCCCCCGCCGAAGCCGATCGCTCAGCGGATCCAGCCGAACACTTGAAACGCCGTCTCGGTCGGAAGCGTCATCATGAACCCGACGTTGACGAGGAGGAATCCCGACGCACCCGCGACCCACCAGCGGTTGAGCCGCGGGTACCGGGCGGGGGATAGATCCGACCTCGATATCCGGTAGACGACGTACCCGACCCCGACGACGACCAGCGCCGTCGAGGCGAATCCCACCCAGTAGCCGCCGGGTGCGGGAACGATCCCGACCGAGAGGACGACGGCTTCCGCGACGAGCGCGAGCAGGAGTACGGCGCCGAGTCCCCAGACCGGCCACAGCGGACGGACGACCGCTCTCGGCGAGACGTCCATTCAATCACCGTGACTTTCTCGGGGAGGTATATAAACGATAGCAGTCCGGCTATTAGCGCCGATACGCCGGCACCGGCTCACTCAGACCACGAGCGCGTCGATCACGACGGCGAACAGCAGCAGACCGAGGTAGGCGTTCGAGGCGTGGAANNCGCGAGGTTGTAGAAGTGCGCGGGCGTCCACAGGAAGATGACGAGGGCGAGCAGCAGCCCGCCGCCGCCGACCTCGCCGGTCACCGCCGCCCAGCCGATGAGCGCCGGGAGCGCGCCGGCCGCGCCGCCGATGACGGTGTTCTGGACCGTGTTCGGCTTCAACACGAGCGTGTAGACGACGCTGTAGAACACGATCGCGACCAGTCCCAGCGCCGCCGTGAGCGGGTTCACCGTCCAGAAGAGCCCGAGCGAGACGACCGTCAACAGGAGCCCGAACGCCAGCGCGTTAGTCACCGGCACGAGGTCGGTCGCCAGCGGGCGATCGTTGGTCCGCTGCATCCGCCTGTCGATGTCGCGCTCGAACACGTGGTTGAACGTCCCGGACGCGCCGATCGAGAGCGCGCCGCCGGCGAGCGTCGCGGCCACGGCGTACGGCGTGAACCCCGGCCCCCCGGCGAGCGCCATCGCCGCCGCGGCGACGAGACAGAGCAGCCACATCAGGCGGGGCTTCATCAGCCGGAAGTACGCCGCTGCGGTCGCTTTCAGTCGGGGGAGCGTCGCCCTCGGGATCTCGGGCTCGGGCGCCTCCTCGACCGGCGGAAGGTCGTCGGTCCCGGGCTGGAAGTCGACCGGTGCGTCGTCGGGAGCGCCGGTCGCCGCCTCCAGCCACCACGCGAGCGCGGCGAGGACGGCGCCGAAGATCGCCACGCCCAGCAGGAGGTGGACGGGTCCAAGCGAGACGGGGAGGTCGCCGACGGCGACGAGCGCGCCCACGCCGGACTGGGCGGGGAACAGCAGGAGCGCGGCCGCGAGCGCCGCGCGGACCCGACGGCTCGCCCCGTCGAGCCACGCGAGCGCGACCGAGAGCGCCACGAGGACGCCGACGACGGCGGCGATCGCGCGGTGACCGAGCGCGACCCACCCGGCGCTCTCCGTGGGGAGCGCGGCGCCGTCGCCGCAGAGCGGCCAGCCCGAACAGGCGGCCGCCGCCTCCGTGAGCGAGGTCGTGGCGCCGACGACGAGCAGGAGGTATACGCCCATCGCCGTCGCCGCGAGAACCGCGGGGAATCGGTCGGGTACCGTCACTTACCCGGGTTTGGGAACGGACCCATATATGTCCCGCGCTTCGGTGAATTCGCCCCAGGCGCGCCGGTTAGCTCCGGATCTATCCCTGTTCGCTGCCGTCCCGGGGCGCGTCGACGGCCTCGCGTGACCCGTCGCCC